>NZ_CAWQOY010000168.1:0-21744 GCF_963896525.1 Nodularia sp. LEGE 04288 | reverse complement strand
CAATTTTTCCCCCTGCTCCCTGCTCCCTGCTCCCCTGCTCCCTGCTCCCTGCTCCCCTGCTCCCTGCTCCCCTGCTTCTTCCCCCACTCCCCACCTACTTACGATTTCCGTTCTGAATAATCATCAGAAGACATGGGATCTAATTCCCAGCGAGAATCATCACGCTGCTCTAGAATATCGTGGGTGTGGAGAAAAGTTTTGTCATTCATCGGTAATCCTACCGCTTCTCCTAACTCGTCAGTCACATTTTGATCAGGAGTAGGCGCAGTACCACCCACAGCTTCATCTCCTACCGCATCCTCTACTTGCCAACCAGCATCAACATCACCACCAGTAATTTCCGGACTGGTATGTGTATATTCGCGGTTTCTTTGCCTGAGCGATCGCCCACCAATATTATACCCCGGCATATCTTTGACACCAGTACCGTAGGATTCGGTAATTTCGGGCGCTAAATCATCAGGATTAATTTCTTCATTCAGATTATTTTCAATCATAAAAATATTCATTTTCACTTTATTTACCCATTTATCATAACCTTGCCAGATCAAAACCCTATATCACCAAAGATGTATTACTTTAGGGATAAAAAATATATCCCCTGAGAACGAAGATAAAATAGTGATTAGCTCATAATCTAGTAAGTATAAATTCAAGGTAAAGCCACTTGTAGTAGTTAAATTTAGATAGTTATGAGTTAGGAGTCAAACAATTTGATTTGAGATTTGGGATTTGGAATTGATTCCACAAACAAATCTGGAAGTTTGTACCATCAAGGAACGATTGGTCATCGATCCATCGTTATCTTCTATGAGTTACTGCTGCTCATAAGTATTTTGGAACTCAAAATTTAAATCTTAGTTGATTCATAAACACCAAGCATCGATTTGGAGTAGCGGAGGTCGAAAATGAAATACGACGAGTTTATTACTCATGTACAAAGCCTAGCTCAATCAAATGCTCGTGAAGAGGCAGAAAGTGCTACTCGTGCTACTTTAGAAACGCTCAAAGAGCGTGTCCCCGTTGATGAAGCCAACGAGTTAGCAGCAGAATTACCCCAAGAACTAGGCCAATGTTTGCAAGGGCGAGAAGGGGAAGGTAGTGAATCTTTCAACCTGCAAGAATTTATTTCCCGTGTTAGCCAAAGAGAAAATATAGAACCGACAACAACCGCAATTCATGTCCGGGCTGTATTTGCAGTCTTACAAAACGCGATCAATCCAGAGAAATTTGCCAAGTTTCATGCTCATTTCTCTCATGATTACGAAGAACTGTTTACGACATCGCCAACGAGTGAAGTTCCAGCAATGTAAGCGGCAATTATCAAGAAGCATCGTATTTTGGCAGATCAATGTATTTGGTTAAGTTCTAAAAATAGAAAAAATTCATGACAAATTCTAACAATCATTCCGGTAAGAAAAAAGTTGCTATCCTCATTGAAAATGGAGTTGAGGATATAGAGTTTACTATTCCTTGTCATGGCTTAAAACAAGCTGGAATGGAGGTAGTTGTCCTCGGTTCACGGATGAACGAAAAATATAAGGGTAAACGAGGTAAACTTTCGGTACAACCCGACGCAACCACCACAGAAGCCATAGCTGCGGAATTTGATGCAGTGGTAATTCCTGGCGGTATGGCTCCCGACAAAATGCGGCGGAACCCCAACACAGTCCGCTTCGTACAAGAGGCTATGCAACAAGGAAAATGGATAGCTGCGGTATGTCACGGGCCACAACTTTTAATTGAAGGTGATTTGCTCAAAGGTAGAAAAGCCACTGGCTTTAGTGCTATCCGCAAAGACATGATCAATGCAGGTGCAAATTATCTCGATCAGCCGTTGGTGGTGGACAGGAATTTAATTACCTCTCGCGAACCAGGAGACTTAGCGATTTTTACCACAGCGCTGCTTAGTCGTCTGGGTTACGGTGGTAAAGATGCTGCACTTCCAGAGGAGAATGACACCAGCGCTGAGTGGTGGAAACTGGCGGATGCTTGGGGTGGTTCGACCAAAGGTGAAATCACGAAAGGCTTGAATACAGCTTTGAGTGGGGAGCGTTATTCAATAGAAGCCTTGGAACAGTACGCCGAAAAAGAATCAGATAGCCAAGCGCGATCGCTCTTTCAAGAGATGATTAGTCATAGACAGCGCCATATTCAGAAATTGGAAACCTATCTGGACAGACTTGGTGAAAAACCTTCCCTAGTGGCAAATATCGCCAATCAATATGCCAAAGTCAAAAGTGCCTTCACTGGTAGCGATGACATCTATCAGTTACGTTGCGCCTTGGGAGATGTGCAAACAGGTATAGGCGATATTGGCAATTTATGTGCCATGTACACTGACCCAGTAGCCACCGCAATTTTCAAAGAAATTTACCACGATTTGCTGAAATACGAGCAGCGATTAGCAGAGTTATATCGAGGACGCGTAGGCACTGAACTTCAGCCTCCCAAGCCGACTACAGGGGCGGCTGTGTAGATAATTTGGGACTAAGGAATTGGGGATTAGCTTTTCCTCACTCCCTACTCCCTACTTAGGAGCCATTAAGCATGAACCAACCTATCAAAGTTGAAAAGACAGTAACCATCAATAAACCAGCAGATGAACTGTACCGCTTTTGGCACAACTTTGAGAACTTGCCCACATTTATGAAGCATCTCAAATTTGTGAAAGTGTACAACGAACAGCGTTCTCACTGGGTGGCTAATGCTCCTTTAGGGCAGAGTGTCCAGTGGGATGCAGACATTGTAGAAGATCGAGAAAACGAGTTTATTTCTTGGGCTGCTGTAGCAGGTGCAGATGTTGATAATTCTGGTTTTGTCAGTTTTCAACCAGCCCCAGGCGATCGCGGTACGGAAGTGAAAGTTGTCCTCAAATATAACCCTCCTGGTGGGGCTTTAGGTGTTGTCATTGCCAAATTATTTGGTGAAGAACCAAAACAACAAATTGGTGATGATTTACGCCGTTTCAAAATGTTGATGGAAACTGGCGAAATTGCCACAACCGCAGGACAACCAACTGGACAAAAATAGTTATCCAATTAGAAGTGAGGATTTTTATGAAACGCGTATTTTCTTGGTTACAAAATATCCTTCTGCGCCAAATAATCATAGTTTTTCTGATAGGTGTTGCCTTTTTCTCATTTCAGATTTTCAACTACGGTAATGATATGCTGTTAGCGAAAGCTGACACAGTGAAAACTCCAGAAGGCATTTATTACAAAGGTACGCCCGATAATAATGCCCCAATTAGAAATGACCGACAGGTTAATAATGCTCAGAAGAACCTCAAAGAAACTGCTGAGAATGTGCGAGAAAAGCTCAACCTGGATGAACCCACTCCTAGAGCCACAAAAGAGTTTTTAGATTCAGTCCAAAACCAAGTTGAAGATACCGTAGAGCCAATTACAGGCACTCGACACGGATACTATCAAGAAAATAGACCATAAGCTAACAACAGATAAAAAAATCTTCTCTCTCTGTGTCCTCTCTACGAGACGCTACGCGAACAGCGTCCTCTGTGGTTAGAAAAATATTATAACTCCAATAAAACCACCAGAGGATACTAATAAATAAGGATAAATCACCATGAAAGCAGTTTGCTGGCAAGGAGCAAACAATGTGCGGGTAGAAACAGTACCTGATCCCAAAATTATCAACCCGCGTGATGCCATTGTCAAAATTACTTCCACCGCCATTTGTGGTTCAGACTTGCATCTTTATAACGGCTATATTCCCGCAATGGAAAAAGGCGATATCCTGGGTCATGAATTCATGGGAGAAGTCGTTGAACTAGGGAGTAAAGTCAAGAATGTGCAAATAGGCGATCGCGTAATAGTTCCCTTCCCCATTTCTTGCGGAGGCTGTCTATTCTGTCAACGGCAATTATGGTCATTATGCGACAACTCCAACCCGAATGCTTGGATGGCAGAAAAGTTAATGGGCTACTCACCATCCGGTATATTTGGCTATTCTCACTTATTGGGTGGTTACGCAGGTGGTCAAGCAGAATACGCACGAGTCCCCTTTGCTGATGTTGGCTTGTTCAAAGTACCCGATAATTTAACAGATGAACAAGTATTGTTTTTAACAGACATCTTTCCCACAGGTTACATGGCCGCTGAAAACTGCGACATCAAACCCGGTGATACCGTTGCTGTGTGGGGTTGCGGCCCTGTAGGACAATTTGCCATCATCAGCGCTTATCTCCTGGGTGCAGAAAGAGTGATTGCTTGCGATCGCATTCCCGAACGCCTACAAATGGCTAAAGAATACGGTAAAGCCGAAGTTCTCAACTACGAAGACATAGAAATTGGGGAAGCACTCAAAGAAATGACCGGTGGACGTGGCCCCGACGCTTGCATAGACGCAGTGGGTATGGAAGCACACGGTACAGATTTTATGGCCTTATACGACCAAGTAAAACAAACAGTACGCCTAGAAACAGACCGCCCCACCGCCCTCCGTCAAGTAATTTTAACTTGTAGTAAAGCTGGTAAAGTCTCAATCCCCGGAGTTTACGGTGGCTTTATCGACAAAATGCCAATGGGTGCAGCCATGAACAAAAGCCTGACCTTCAAAATGGGACAGACACACGTCCATAGGTATCTACAACCTTTACTAGAACGGATTCAAAATGGTGAAATCGATCCATCATTTGTGATCACCCACAGCTTACCTCTAGAACAAGCACCCCACGCCTACGAAATTTTCAAACACAAAAAAGATAACTGCATCAAAGTTGTTCTCAAACCATCAGGAAATTAATTAAATATGACTGACACAAGTGTTAAAAAAATCGACTCTAGCCATTCCCCCAAAGGTCAACTTGGACAGAAATATTTAGCTTCTGGGAAATCAATTTCTATGCGTCTTTGGGAAGATGAACAACCAAGCGCCGATAAACAACCTACCTCCCGCGACTATGAAACAGTTGGCTATGCAATTCAAGGACGGGCGGAACTGCACATAGAAGGGCAAATGATTTTATTAGAACCAGGAAGTTCTTGGGTAGTACCAAAAGGGGCAAATCATACTTACAAAATCCTCGAACCATTTACCGCAGTTGAAGCCACAAGTCCCCCTGCTCAAATTCATGGACGAGATGAGAATTAAGATGATCAATCTTGTGGGGTGGGCATACTTCTCTACGAGACGCTACGCGAACGACAAGCTCAGTACAAGTCTTGCCCGCCCATTTTATGCGACTTAAATGCCGATTAGCTTATGTCTCTTGACTGGTAACTGATAACTGTTACAACCTAGACCAATATATCTCAACACAAATAATTTATCTATTTTTGTGTACATCTGGAGTTACAAATCCTGCCATGTTTTTATATACCACCAGCATGATGTAGACATCAGAATTGGTTAGTTTCCTAGAAAGCATAAGCAGCACAAATTAGTGCAATTGTCGATGCCATCAATCAAATAGGAACCCCAATGTTTTATCACCAGAAAAAGTTACAGTACTTCAAGCCCCCACAAAAACCAGATGCAGTCTACGCGATGAAAATTCAAGAACTCATCGGTGGTACATTTGGCGAAATGACCGTGATGATGCAGTACCTGTTTCAAGGTTGGAACTGCCGCGGCCCTGCTAAATACAGAGATATGCTGCTAGATATCGGCACTGAAGAAATTGGTCACATTGAGATGCTAGCGACAATGATTGCCCATCTCCTCGATAAAGCCCCAGTTAAAGTCCAAGAAGAAGGGGCTAAAGATGCCGTAGTCGGTGCGGTGATGGGTGGTACTAACCCACGAGAGATGATTATGGCAGCAGCCATGAACCCTCAACACGCGATCGTTTCCGGTTTAGGTGCAATGCCAGCTGACAGCGTTGGTTTCCCCTGGAATGGTCGTTTTATCGTCGCTAGTGGCAACCTCATGGCAGATTTTCGCTCTAATCTCCACGCAGAATCTCAGGGACGCTTGCAAGCTGTGCGATTGTATGAAATGTCCGATGATCCTGGAGTGAAAGATACCTTAAGCTTTATGATCGCTCGTGACACCATGCACCAAAATCAGTGGGAAGCAGCGATCGAGGATCTAAAAGATTCTGGACTAGAAAGTACACCCGTTCCCAGTTCCTTCCCTCTAGAATTAGAGAAACGCGAAGTTGCTTATCAGTTCTGGAATCACTCAGAAGGTAATGAAAGCGCCGCAGGTCGCTGGGCAAAAGGGCGTTCAATGGATGGTAAAGGAGAATTTGAATATATTGAGCATCCGCAACCCCTAGGCCCAGAACCGCAACCACCACAGCCAGAACCAAAACTGCACGGTACGCCCCAAAATCGGCAAACCGACGGTAACGGTTCCAGCGCCCCTCCTTTAGTTGACCGCATCAATATCCGCAGCTAGTATTGCTACAACATAAATTTGGAACTCCACCTTGAAGTTCAAGTTTACGGGGTGGGGTTCTTTATGACTTTTTGACTTCAACTTCAAGGGAAACCCATTTGCAGTAACGTATTAATACTGTTTTTTATTCCTAATAAATATTAATTTTTCTAGACAAAAAGCGATTAGAATTGCCCGGCGCTACATCTAAATTAAATTAATGCTTTTAATAATCTTTGTTTAACCGCTTATTAATTTGAAAAATCTGTTCCTCCTAGATAATTGAGGCTGGCTAGTTGCTACAAAATAAGCCGCCTCCAAAACATCAAGGAGTATACATTGAATCTATCGCGCCGTCAGTTTTTTACAATGGCAGGGGCATCGGCTACAGGTGCTGTCCTTCTATCTCCTTTGCAAGCATTTTATGCTAAACCTGCGATCGCTGCCGGTCCCTACAGCAATTTAGTCACCGACCCCAACGGAGTATTAGATTTACCATTTGGATTCAACTACCTTGAACTGTCCAAAACAGGTCAAACGATGAATGATGGTTACAAGGTACCTGGTGGTCATGATGGTATGGGTGCTTTTGCAGGTTCCAATGGCAGTACGATTCTAATTCGCAATCATGAACTCGCTCCCTCTTCTAGCAATGGTCTGGGCGCTCCTAATAACAAGAAGTACAACTCAAGTGCGAAGGGCGGTTGCACTAAACTGGTCGTTAGTTCTTCCCGTACCTTGGTAAGCCATCGGGGAGTCCTGGCGGGAACCATTCGCAATTGTGCCGGTGGCCCTACGCCTTCAGGGTCTTGGTTAAGCTGTGAGGAAACCTTTGAAACCAATAACAACAAGAAGCATGGCTATGTTTTTGAAGTTCCCAGTAGCGCAACTACTTTTGTTACCCCCGTTCCACTAACCGCGATGGGGCGCTTTAATCACGAAGCGGCCGCTGTAGACCCCAACACAGGGCATATCTACATGACGGAAGACCGGGGGAACGGGCTGTTCTATCGCTTCGTTCCTAACCAAAACAACAACCTGAGTGCTGGCGGTTTGCTATACGCCTTAAAGATTACAGGGTCGTCTGGAATCAACACAGCTACAGGTTTCCCCAAAAATACGCCGAAAGCGGTGGAATGGGTCCAGATTATTAATCCTGATCCCAGCACTGATACCGTCAGAACAGAAGGATATAACAAAGGTGCTGCTAGGTTTTCAGGTGGGGAAGGCATCTTTTATGGCAGTGGTTATGTCTACTTCACTTGCAAGAGTGGAGGTAGTTCTGGAGATGGGCAGGTCTGGCGTTATTCGCCCGTTAATAATACCGTTGAACTCTATATTGAACCCAACAATTCTGGTGTGCTAGACAATCCAGACAATCTTGTGGTTTTCCCCAACCGAGATATCTTCCTCTGTGAAGATGGGGATGGAACGGATTACATTCTGGGTATCACTCCCAGTGGCAGTCTTTACAAGTTTGCCAAGAATGCCCTCAACACATCAGAGTTCGCCGGGATTTGCTTTTCCCCCGATGGTCAGACGATGTTTGTAAATATGCAAACACCAGGAATAACCTTTGCTATCTGGGGACCCTGGTAACCCTACTCCTGTTTCAGTCCAGTTAGGGTAGCGATCGCCATAGCTGAATTCCTACCCTGACTTCAACTCGGTAAAAATAGTTGATCTATCGGCTGATTTGGGAGCAGAAAGGCAGAGGGCAGAAGCTCCGAAGCCGTAGGCAAGTCTGAGTAGTTCAAATTCCACATTTTTCAACATTAGCCTTCAGAGAAGCAAAATGCTTACCACCTAACTCAATTTGCCCCTCGGCACATCCAGTTTTCAATCTTTCCACCAGATATTCCAAATCATGTGCGATAAAATTTGTCCCATGATCTGGTTCCACTAAGCTGACCAAAGACATATTCGCCGTCCCTTGATTTGCTAAACTAGAAATACCCAAAAAATTGAATACCCCCGATTCATAAGTACCACAAGGTACAGAAGGGTTATCTACTCCCACACAATATTCATTCGGTTTAAACCAATCAAATGCTGGATAGCCGTGAAAATGGACAATTGGCGCACCATCTTTAATTAAATCTGGCGCATATAAAGCCGCAGACAAACTAATAGCCAGCATCACATAAATATCATAAGAAGGTTTGATATCTGCCTGCTTTGTATCAACACCTTGAGGTAATTCCAGATATAATTTTTCTTTCAAACCAATTCTGATCACATCACTGGCAATATTCAAGTTGGTTTTATTTGACCCTGAACGAGCGCTAACGATCCAAATGTCGGGGATTTGCTGAAATACATCTTCCCCTCTGATTTGAGTTTTGAGATAACGTCTATTTTGTGCATTTTCACGGAGTTCATTGCTGCTAAATCCCTCAACAGGTGATAAACTCTCCCATTCGGTGAGATTTATTTCCTTAGCACCAAAATATTGCGGAGGTTCAGCATAAGCCACAAAACCATATGAAACTCCTGTTCTACCGTTTACAATCACATTGACAATATCTCTATGAGACTTCCTTTTAATTACTTCATTGAGTTTAAACCCAGGAGGAAATAGACCTGTTAATGCTAGTTCTTGACCCAATTTTACTAAATTTTTAGCATAGATAGATTCTTCTGGTTGATACTCTCCTATTTCAAATCGATTCAATAAAAGTGGGGAAATTGGCACAAAAACTTTCGGTATGAGTGATTTAAAAACAAATTCTTCTATTTCCTTTTTTAAAAAAATGGAGTCAGAAAGATTCATATTTAAAATAGAAATTTTATCAGCAGCAACTCCAATTACGATTTCCGAAAAAGTCCTAATCAAAGTGTTTAAACCAATACTAATCTTTTCTTGATATGGTATATCTGGGTTAATGAAATCATGATCTATTTTTGTTAAAACTATAACCTGAGTATTAGTAGGATCTTCCACATATTTAGCTGCATGGTCTTCAGCCCAACTACTAATCTTGGCAATATTTACCACAGACATTTCTCGTTTTTTAAAGATAAAATCAGCATAAAAACTATACCAATTCTCAGCAGCACAAATTCCCAGTTTTTTCATCAAAGAAGGAGGATCTTCAACATCAATCACAGCATTGATTGCCGCTTTAATTCCCTTAATCTTAAAGGTTTTCTTCTGGTTAATTATCGGCAGTAATATATCATAACTAAACTCGGTAATGGCTTGCTCCCAAGGAATAATTTTGACACCATATTGCCTGAGATAATTTTCTAATTCTTGGCGGAATTGCAAAATTTCTGCATTTTTATAATTCTTAGGCAGAGGTTTAAAGGTAACCATTAACTGTTGAGCCATCTTTTTAGGGTCAATAATTGGTGGCTTATATTCCCCAGTAGTTTTTCCCACAAATCCCCCAATTAAACGTCCAATAGTCTGTAAGTTTAACCCCTGCATTAGAGGCATAACTTCAGAATTTGGAGTTATATCTATTTCGCGGATAAAAGCCAGAATCTCTGTTTTATAAGCCATGAGATTTGCTTGAATTTCTGGGGTAATTACACCCTTAGGAGAACGAATCTTGAGGTTGCCATTATCAACCCAAATATAGACACCTTTTTGAGTGAGGGTTGTCACAATTTCTGATGCTTTCATAGTTTCAAAATGCCCCAATTGTTGCAAAATTTTAGTAAATTAGGGTGGCGAATGTTTACATTCGCTCACACCCTTATTTTTACTTTCTGGAAAGTTCCCAGTTGAAGATTATTGAGAATAGTCCAAAATGTCAGTAATTAAATCTGAAATATATCTGACTCGGAATCTTCCAAATCTTCCACTAAACGCTTGGATAGTGATGCAATAGTCGGGTAATGCCACATCAGCAGAGGAGACAGCTTAAATCCCAAAAATTTCTCTGCTTTATTTGCCAGCATCATAGCCTGGACTGAATCCAACCCGTAGCTATCTAAAGGTTCTTTAACATCGATTTCATCAGTTTGAATATTCAACTGTTCAGCAATTTGGGAGACTAGCCAAGTTTCAATTTCTTCTACAGTATAAGATTGAATAGCATTTGGGTTAGGCTGGAGTTGTATCATTTTTGACCTCTAAAGAAAAGTATCTAGATGATGAAAGTGATAAAATATAATTGATTTTTCAACATAGAGCAGTTTGCAATTGAATAGATAAATCTGTCCTTCATCTAAATCAAAACTAATGTCATTAACTCTTGCTTATTACGAAATTTTTAGGCGATCGCTTTGGGGCTTTAAAAATAAAAAAACGCGAAATCCTCATTTTCTCGTTGGTTCTTAACCTTTGTTGCGATCAAGAGTAATTTAGATGCGTTTGCCCTGCTTAAATAGGAGTTCTATAGTTTGGCATAACAAGTACGGAAAAGCCAGAAATATAAGCAATAAATAACGAATTTATTACTCATATTTTTAACCTATTACCAACAATGCTAACTAAGCAAGAGTCAATAAAATCGGCGGGAATCTCATTCTTATCATTACTAGTACAGCATGGCGTAAATATGGATACCCTTTCAAAAGGTTCAAAAGCCCAACTTAAAAGCTTTTTGACTTTTGACTTCCGCCTTGCGGTACTAGATGCTATAGCAATCCTACCCCAATTGTGAGAAAATACGTAGATAAAAATCCTTGTTTTATCAGGATTTGAGCCTTGTTGAACTCTCACATATCATTTAGGATTGCTATAGATGGAAAAAATAACCAATAACCACCCGCCAATTTAGCCATTACCCCCGTACTTCAGCCGGGGGGTAAGCCAAAAAACCACACTGAATCAAGTAGGAAGTATAAGTCATCAGCAATTGAGAATCTATTGGCGGACAAACAATAGAACTACCTGCAAGCGCTTTAAGAGTTTCTTGACAGCTAATAGTAGGTCTTCTAGCTTGGAGGTACAAATCTGGAATTGTCAGTTGTTCATTAGACCAACGTTCTAGTAAAAAGGGTCGCAGAGTGTACAAAGGATTGTCCACAGAAGAGTTCTGATTGATTAACTCTGCCTGCCATTGTTCGTAAGGAATCATCTTTACCGGATAATTAAAAGAGCGTATCCATTCAAATAGGGTTTTCAAAGCAATGGGTTGGGGATGTTGTAAGTGGAAAGCTTTACCTATAGATTCTGTTTGTCTTGATAGATAAACAATGGCTTTACTTACATAGTCTACAGGAGACATATCCAACATATAATCCATGTCGGGAAAATATCCCATCTGTAAACAGCCCTTGGTCATTAAATTGATAAAATCATGGCTGTTACAAATTCCTGTTTGGCTATCTCCTGAGATTAATGGTGGTCTATGAATAGTTACGGGTAAACCTCTATTACGGGCAATTTTAACTAACTTTTCGGCAACCCATTTAGTCTGAGAATAACCAAGATAAATACCTTCCCAATCATTAAATTCATCATTTTCTTCCACCACATCACCAGTATAAGCAGTTGATTCAAAAATAGCCACACTGGAAACATAATGTAAAGGCTTGACTTTGGTCTGACAAGCTAATCTCAAAACTTCTTGAGTTCCTAGAACGTTGGCTGCTTTCATTGCTGAATAAGGATAAACATAATTCAGCAAAGCCGCACTATGATAAATGGTATCAATATTGCTAGCTAATATCTGGAACTGTTCAGAGTCAATACCCAGAAGTGGTTGAGCTAAATCACCAACAATTGGGAAAATTCTCGAATTAAATTTATCATCCCAAATTGCATACTGTGACAAATTATTTTGCAGTTTGCTTTTGCCTTCTGTTGAATTGGCAGCACGCACTAAGCAATATATATCTGCATCGGTTTCTTGTAGTAGTTCCCGGATGAGAAAAGCCCCTAAAAATCCGGTTCCACCAGTTAAAAAGATATTCTTGGGTTCACCAATAGAAGCGCTAGATACAAAGCTAGGGTTAATCATAGGGTCAAGTACAGCCTCAGCACCCAAATCTAGAGCCGGAGCAACAAGATTGACGTTAGAGAAGTTTGTCTGACTGTCTTCAACTAAACGTTCTTGCAACTCTTCAGCTAAACGCTGTGAAAGAGATTCAATATTAGGGTAGTGCCATAGAAGAACCGGAGATATTTGAAATCCTAAAAACTTTTCTAAATTACTTACTATAGTCATTGCTTGCGCTGAATCTAAACCATAGATTTCTAAATTTTGACTGATGTCTATCTCCTCGGCTTCTACTTCTATGAATTCAGCTATTTTAGTGACTATCCATGCTTGAATATCTGCTGCACTATAAGATTGTTTTAGCATCATTTTCACGTCTCACCTAATTTATCATGGTCTGGTATGTAACAGAATGTAAAAAGCTTAAGACCCTTGCGATTGCTAGAGCCTCCGGCACGCTACGCGTAAAGTCTACGGCATAGCTGCGCTTTATCGATACGTTCCACTCGCAATGACATACATTGAAATTTTCACGCCGACTTACTCAAATGCAGATTAAACTTTAGTTAAACTCGGCTGAACCTTTAAGTCACAAACATGGGAAATATAAGAGATAAATTGATTGACAATGCTCTCCATATTCTGGCGACTAATTGAAGGTTCAGAAAACACAAAGTTCAACAGCATTTTTCCTTGAAAAGTTGAAGCATGGGTAACGAACATACCTGCATATAAAGCCTGAGAACCAAGAAAACTAATCTCTTCTAGTTCAAATTCACCATAATCTTTGGGAATATTGACTCTACCAGCATTAGATACAGATACCGTAGCAGCTACTTGCTTAGGGTAGGTGAGAGAAAAATCTATCAGATACTTTGCGACTAAAATCATTTTAAAAATATCGCCGCTCTTTGTACTAGCTTCCAACTTTTGTTTCACCTGCCGTGATAATTCCCAAAAGGATGTGTTTTTCTGTATAGTATAAAACCCCATAATAGATGAAGCTAATACAGTCATCTGCTCGTTGCTAATTTTCGATTCTAGATGTCTCCGTAAATCAAGATAAGATAGGCAGTTTACTCTGATATCTTGGCTATTATTTTTACTGATTTGGCTGGCAATTATCAACATCATTGCCGCACACAAGGCACTATTTACTGTCGTATTTGCCTGCCGACAACAATTAATTAACTGTTGGGTTAATTCTTCGTCAAGTTGCCTGTGAACAATATCACAACGACGCTGGGGAATAGGGACATAATTTTCAAAGCCTAATGTTTGTGGTCGATGCCAAATTTTTTTTAGCCCCAGGTGCAACATAAATAATGTACTGAATATTTTACCTTTGAACCTCCTTGTCCATGTAGGCAATAGTTCTTCTACAGGAGGCAAGGAGGGTAAACTAGGAACTGGTTTAATCAGGTTTTCAGAGACAATTTGCTGACAATAAGTCAAGATTTCTGAATGCAGATGGATGGATGATAAACCATCGCCAATAGCATGATGTCCGGTTGTAATTAAGTAATTTTCATGGTTATTATTCTGGATTTGCACAAGTATAGCTCGCATCAGATATTTGCTGCTATCAATTGCCTGGTTCATTTCTTGTTTAACGACTTCTGTCCACTGCTGATGATCAAACTTTTCCACAACACGCAAAGGAATCTTTGCTGTTCCTTCAGTTTGAAAACGCAGACTATTTCTAAGACGGACAATTCGTGAATTAAGTCGGGGGTGGCGGTGCTGAATTATATCTAGAGCCTGTCTGAGAATTTCTGCCCTTAGAGGTCCTTTGATGCGACTAATAGTGACTATGTTCCAGGTTTTAGCACTGCTATTTAACTTTTCCATAGCCTGCTCAAGGCATCCCAATTTTCTATCATTTCCGCTCAATTTTTGAACATCCTCTTGGGTGAGACTTGGTAAAATATTAGATGTACTCATATTTTGATTATTTCCCAATTGGCAGAATTTTTGGAAAAGTAGACAGTTAGACAGACGAGACTAAATTATTAGCTTTTGCTACTAATTTGTATCTGCAAAAAAAACCGATACTTTTACGTAAAAACCGAAGGTTAATTAGCTACTCGAATCCGAATATCACCCTGCACTACGCATTGACAAGCTAGACGAAGATTGGGATGATCTGGAACCAAAATATCTAGTAAAATGCGCTCTTCCTCTCTAATGGGAGAGAGATTATCCATCCCACTCAAAATTTCTATCAGGCAGGTTCCACAAGCAACGCAACGACAACCAAATAAGATTGAAACAGGATGCTCATCACAAATCTTCGTTAAGGGTTGACTGGCTTCAACTTGAAGTGTTTTTTTGTCGTCTTCAAAATGAATAGATGCGATCATCTCTGAACTCCTCGGAATTATGAAACAGGGTTAACAGTTACAATAACTTTGGCGTTGCTGAATTGAAGTGTGAAATTGCAAAATTCCATCTCTCAAACTCTTACTCTCTGCGCCTAATGCACTTCGTGCTAGAGCCTACGGCACACTATGGCTAACGCCACGCTCCGAGAACATGAACGCTTCCCTAGCGTAGCCTGGCTAATTCGTATTTGCACTCAGCAACGCCACAACTTTTAGGCAACTTCAATCAATCTTTGAATTTCTTTAGTTCCTAAAGCATCTTGATAACGGTTATAGCGGTTACCTAAAAATTCTTGACTTAATTCAAGTTCCAGTGCTTGAAGGAGACGGGCTATTTGCTGCGCTCTATAGCGCCAACTCTTTTGTTCTAAGGGACCAATAATTTTACGCCAACTCAAGCTCATATCTCTCCAAGAATGAATGAGTTCATTCATTTCTACCGGCTTATTAACGAATTCAGGATGTTGTAAAGACATACATAGGGAATTAATCCCCAATCTGGTGTCAGTTAATACAATTCCCTGATTATTTAGGTCTAATTTCTCCAGGTAAGTTGTAAAAGAAGCATTAATGTAGTCTTCGACAATTTTTTGCATGGCATACCGAATGAAATCTTGAGCCTCTGGAGGAGCTTTTTGATATAGTTCAAATCCTAAATCAAAAGATGTTGTGTAATGGCGAGCTTCATCTGTTATGTGAGCCTGATTTAATTCAAAAGCTAATGGGTCATAGTCAAAATTTTCTGGGTCGTCGAATAAATAGCTTTCTGCTTGTTTTAGCTCGATATTAGCCATATATCGGTACAGTAACCATAAACTACCCAAGCCATTTTCTTGAACTATTTCAGCGGGTAGCATTCTGATAGCATCACCAATCATGAACCGTAAAGTTCGATATAGCCAATTCCTACCTTGTAACTCCATCTGCTCTATTAGCTGGTTTAGAAAAGTTTTACCTTTCTTCAAATGAGATAAAGTTTTGCTGAGGTCTACATCAAAAGTAAAACTAGTATTTAAGTTTTCCCAATCAGATTGAGGTACAGGTCGGAAACTGCCATAAAAAAAGCCAGGCTCATCAAATGAGTCTTGAATTCCTATTTCTCGACAAACCATTTTATGTATAGTTCGGAAAGACCAAATATGATCCAATTCTTCATTTGTTTCCTGATGAAGAACCATATATTCGTCTGAGTATGGGGCAAAAAGTTTATCGGAGACATTCATGTTAGATACAATAGCTTGAGATTCGCTATTGGCAATGTACTTATAGAAATTGGCAAAGAATGCTGCGGATAAAATTGATTTTTGACTAGTATTTAGAGAACGTAAATACTCAGAAAATAGCATGGGTAAGGGAATCATACCTGGATTACAGTACAGTTTGCCTGCTTTAATTCCCTGCTTATTTAGCGCTATAGCAACGGGTTTTAATTCTAAGGACTGAGTATGTGCCTGCTCAAAAAGTCTATTTTGAATTCTGGTAATGCGGTTATTAATTTCGATAATATTCATGTGATTTTGCTCCTTTAGTTAAAATCAACTGGGTGATATGTGCTGTAGTAAGTTGGCATTTCTAATCCCTGAATTTTTAAAACTTGCATTCGGTATAAAAATACCGCGCCAGTCATAATTTGATTAGCAACATCAACGACTCGGCGATTATTTAAATCTGCCAAATAAGAACCTTTTATCCAGTTATTGAAGCTACCCATTGCCGGGCCACACCAGATTTGATAATCAATTTCCCGCCCTTTTTCACCAGAGTTAGACCAACGAGAAGATAATCCTAAATACCAGCGAAAAATCAAAGCCATTTTAAGCTTAGGATTCTTGGCTGCTTTGTGCAATTTATCGGGATTACGTTGAGATAAGTAATTAACTGTTTCCTGCCAAATCGCATCTAGATTAGTTTTGAAAACTTGTTTCTCTAGTTTTTCTCTTTCGGCAGCAGGGATATCTTCAATTGAATCATAGTTTTTGTATAAATCAAATAGTTTTTGCGCTCTGAGAGGAAAGAGAGTTCCTCTTTTAAGAACTTGCAGTTTTACCCCCATTTCAAACATATCTGCGGCTGGAGCCATCATCACATCAGCCATCTCTGCCTGAGCTAATAATTGTTTGGTATATTCCGAAGTTCCAGCTTCAATACAGGATTGGTTAATGGAACCAGTCACAACATAAGCAGCGCCCATCATAAAGGCAGCTAAGGCTGATTGTGGAGTGGCAATTCCTCCGGCTACTCCGATTCTGACTGGTTTTTCATAACCATATTGGCCTTGAATTTGATCTCTTAATTCCAAAATGGATGGTAATAGACAAACCAAAGGACGATTATCTGTGTGACCGCCAGAATCTGCTTCTACGGTGATATCATCAGCTATGGGAATTTTTGCGGCTAGAGTTGCTTGTAATTCAGTGATTAGACCTTGCTGTACTAATTGCTTGAGAATTTTGTAAGGTGCTGGTTGTAAAAATTTTGTGGCAACTTCTCGGCGAGAAATTTTGGCAATGACTTTATTTTTGATTTCAATTTGATGGGCTGCATTCAAACCTAGTCCCGCAACTCGGTAGTAGACAATGTTATCAGTCAAATCCAAAAAGGCAGATGCTTCTATGGTTCTGACTTGATATTTCAGATATAAATCAACGACACAGCGTTCAATGGCTGGGTCACTGGGACTGTGGAGTAAGTTAAAGGCGTAAGGGCCTTGGGGTAGGGCTTGCTGAATACGATTGATGGCTGCTTCCACACGGGCTGGAGATAAACCTCCAGCACCAAATGAACTTAAAATTTTCTCTTTGCCCAAAGCAATTACTAATTCTTCAGAAGCAATACCATGAGCCATTGCACCAGTAGTATAGGCATATTTCACATTGTGAAAATTGAGAAAATTGGGATCGCCTAACTGTTGCATCTGCATAGCTGGAACAGACATTAACAGTTCGGCTTGTCCTATTTGTTCATTATGGGCAGGAAGCAAGTATCCTTGATTAGTGACACCAATTTTATCTTCAACTCTGATGATGTAACAAGGTTTATCTAAGTTAAGGAGTTTAGCTTTGATACCATTGCCATCAAAAGATATGGTATTTAATGAGCCTTGCCAAGTTTGATTATGGTTGACAAAAAAGGGAGAGGTTTTTAACAGTGAGTTGCTGCGTTTATTGTTGAGGAGATTATTTGTGATCATCGGGTTTTTAGCTTGAGAATTTTTCAGGATTTGATGAAATACTTGGCTTAATTAAATGGCTTCATTCGTCAAAGAATTTTGGATTTTGGTTAGTGCGCGTTGTATTTTGGTTCGACCTACAGATAAATCAGGGGACTTGTAGCATTACAGCTATGAGGTATAAGAACCCCACCCCCAACCCCCTCCCCGCAAGCGATGAGGGGGCTAAGAGTACCTCATATAACTTAGGTGGGCGTAAATAAAGTTAACTGGCAGGGGTCGTCATTTGTCCTTTGTCATTGGTCATTGGTAAGGGTTTTATGGGTATTTACGAGTCGTAATATAGTTTGGTTTTTCCATACCCACCTACTTAATTGGAAATCGCTGTAAGGAACTATTTGTCAAATAAGTTTTGGTATAACTCTAGTTGTTGCTGTACTAGGGCGCTGATTTGATGTAGTGATTCTTGACGAAATTCTAATAAAGTAGCGTGGGTTTCGGTCATCCGGGCAGCGTTCTGATTCAGATGTTGATAGTGAGGACGACGTAAATTAGGTAGCTGGGTTTTGCCAAGGAAACTATCCGTTATTTCGTCAGCGGGTAATAAGTTTTTGGAACTTTCTTTTTCTGTGATCATCAGATGATCATCTAGTAATTCTGGTTTAGGTAAAGTAATGCGATCGCTCACTAAGAGACTAGACGCTTTATTCGGATGATCAAAAGCCAGATTTTCTGGTAAGCTCTCGCTGATTAAGCTACTCATAATAGTTTTTTTCTCAGTTGTGATCAAGTTTTGGCTCGGAGAATATGTAGATTTGGCAAGTTCCCTAAATTGCAGTAATTCATGCTGCTGTTCTAGTAAATTAACTGATGAGGTGGAAAATACCTCTGGGTCTATTTTCGGGTGATGAACTTTGAGGAATTTTTCATCAGTTTTATGACTATCTAAGGTGATAGCTTCCATTGTTGATTGATTGTGACTTAAATTTGCTGGCGATAGAGAATACAGTGGCGACAAATCCATTTCTACTCTGTGACTTAACAGCTTTGCTAATACTCTGATAATAGAAATATGATCATCTATTCCTCTTCTATTTAGTGAAGCGGTCAAGTGTTCTTTTCCCTGGAGTATTTTACTAATCCAACGCGAACAGTTACCGCCAACTCCTACTTCAAGCAAGATTTTAGAACCATCATTGTAGACACGGTTCACTAGCCGAGGAAAATCAAGCTCTTGACATAGCGTTTTGGCAATGTTGTGACCAATAGAATTACTATCGAGAGGAATAGGTTTATATTCTGCTGCGGAATAGAAAACAGTTTTTTTGATGTTTTCAACGGGTAAGGTGTTGATTTGGGCGAGTTCATTGTACTCAGAGTGGATTGGCTCACAATGAATTGCGTGCTTGATAGGAGTGCGGTAAGCAACACATTTGAGGGTTTCAATGACTCTTCCACAGGCTTGTGGTTCACCACCAATTATAACTTCATCTGAAGTATTTATCAGAGTCAAATAAACGCGGTTTTCCGATTTAATGGCTTCTCTAACACGGGCTAGTGGGCATAAGAGAACATAGTTACACCAAAGATTTTGGTCTGGAATATGATTATCTTGGGGCAATCTCCAATATTCGCGCACGGCATTTTTGGAGCCAACTAGTCTAGTTTTAAACAAGGATGATGAGTTCAAGTTTTGACTACTTTGCTTAAAGTTATTCCAGACACCTTGAGCAAACATCATACTAGTTTCACCTAGACTATATCCAAATGCCGACTGCGGCTGAATTTGAAAATAATCTCGGAGAATTGCTGTCATGAATCCGGTAAAGTATACTTCAAATTCCAATAATGTTACGGCATCATCCATCAATTTTTCTTCGATGGTTTCTAATTGCCTTTTGGAGATTTTTGTTAAGCTTCTGGGATAAAGCAATTTCTCTATACTAGCCGCTCGGTGATCAATGCCTCTATTTAGCAAGTCATCATAAATTTGGGGAAAAAAGCGGAAGAGATACCGGGCGATGCCCACATATGCATTGAAAGAACCAGAGTAAACGAAGGCGATATCATTGTCTTTGCCTAGTGGTTTGGCTGTGAAATAACTGCCTACAGGTGTTTGCCAGTCTTTACCTGTTTCAAAGGCAACATTAACACCCTGTAAGGAACGCTGAATTTCCCGGTTTAATTCTTCTTGATTGCGTGCGAGAATAGACAGGGTGTAAGTTGGCTGTTGATGCTGTTGAAAAGCTTTAAAAGTTTCCCTGGCAGCAGCTTTCAAAGAGGAGCAATCAGTGATAGTTTGTTGTAGAGTGTGGATCTGCTTTAATAAACTGGCTTGATCATCAGCTGCGATCGCAAACAAATAATAAGGAATTTGCTCTAAATAATTGTTACCATGAGTTTGCTGACCTACTGCCGCTGACAAAATTAAATGTGCATAACTCCCATCTACCTCCATACCGTTAACAGCAGCTATTCTTTGGTCTGAAAACCAGGGTTTGGATTCCCCCGCCACATAAAAGGGGCTATCTTGCCAAATCTCTGGCATTTTGGGACTAGACCACTGGGGAACTACGGGAATATAGCGGCGATATAGACAAAGTGCTGTTTTAACTATACTAACCAGCCCCGATACCGCATAGGTATGACCGACATTAGCTTTGACACTACCCAAGGCGCAACTCAGATCGGCTTCAGAAGTCCTATAAGCTTGGAGCAAACCCCGAATCTCTGACTCGTCTTGTGATGGAATACCACTACCAATAACTTCTAAATAGCCAATGTCTTTTGGTTTGATATCTGCTAATTGAAACGCCTGTTGACAAGCTTGAGTTATAGTTTCTGCATTTATGGCAGTAGGAATTGAGTTAATTTGAGATGTGGGATTTTCTACAAGACTAAGTGCGTCAATTACTGCATAGATGCGGTTATGTTGTTTTGCAGTTTCGTGGAGCTTCAAGACAATGGCGGCTGCACCCTCACCGACCATCCAGCCATTAGCATTTTCGTCGTAACTGAGAGTATTAACGCCTGTGTTGATTGCGGTGATTTGATTGCGGAGTAAAACACTCCCACTATCCCCCGATTTTTCTACTGCACCGACTAAAACAGCATCTACTTCTTTGTTTTTTAGTAGCTTTTGTGCCAATTCTAAAGCTTTGAAAACAGAGCTTCCTTCAGGAGTAAATGTGAATGATGCTCCAGTGAATTCCCACAATTGAGAAATATAATTACCCAGGTTATTCTCAATATATGGCTCTTCAATTTGTGTACTTTGAGAAAGAGCAAGTTCTGCGGCACTAACGATTATTACGGCAACTTTTGCTCCTGGATGAATACCCGCATCTTTGAAAGCATTATCAGCTACCTGAAGCATTAAAAGTTCTTGAGGATTAAATTTAGCCCCGGCTTTTGCTGAAATTTGCCAATCTTGAATGTATGCTCCTAATGGTGCTTGACTACCTTGAAACCCATATTTTTCAAGTAGCAGTTCTGGCTGTTTTATTTCTGTCCATCGCTGATCAGGTAGGGGAATAAAATGTTGCGTTCCTTCATAAATGCTCTGTTCAAAAGTATCCAATCCTTCGCAGCCACCACCCAAATAGCATTCCATCCCGACAATTGCTATTTTAGGTATTTGATTCTGTGTGAATTTTTCCATCACCCAACTCCTAAAACTGTAATGTAAAACGGCAGTTGTAATATTTACTAATTAAGAAATGCACTGAATTTATTTTCCTGTCTTTGTGTGGGGGCATAGGCTGCGCGTAAAGCCTACTATGCGGTTTGTTCTATCGAACGCCCCGCAAGCTATAGCCATCCTCTTTGATTTATGAATTTATTGAACCGCCAAGTCGCCTTCGCGTAGCGTCTCCCCTTGGGAGAAGGTCGCCAAGTGAAGAGGTTTAGAAATGATTTAGGACTGCTATATCAGAGATAATTACAGCAC
>NZ_CAWQOY010000167.1:0-24148 GCF_963896525.1 Nodularia sp. LEGE 04288 | reverse complement strand
GAGGGGTTGGGGGTGGGGTGACATGATTGTGGTAATCGTAACTAATTAAACGGACATGATATTAATTATTGGTTTTTGGACTTTTGCAAGAAGTCTCATCAGCGATTTTCCAGAGTTCAGGGGATGAAAAAATGGCGGAAGTCGAGATTAAGACTCAAAAGCACAACTACTTTAGATCGGGATAGGAGCCTGATTCCACTTTCAAGGTTTGAACTTTACCATTGCGGTTAACTTCAATTGCCAAGATATCCCCAACTGTGCTGGATTCTACCAGTTTCTGGACTAGGGCTGCGATGTTTACTGGTTTACCGTTGATTTTTTGAATCACGTCTCCAGGAAGCAGCCCCGATTCTTCTGCTGGTGAGTTTTCCATGACTCCTTCAATCACAACACCAGTTTTCTGCTGAATATTCAGGTTTTTCTGTTGATTAAGCTCTTGTCTTTTGGTCGGAGATAAATCTGTCATTTTAATCCCCAAGAAAGGATGTTCTGCACGTCCTTTGGTAAATAGTTCATTAGCAATCCGAGCTGCGGTTTCAATCGGGATAGCAAAGCCCAATCCTTGAGCATCGGCGCGGATAGCAGTATTAATCCCAATCACTTCACCTTGGGCATTTAACAACGGGCCACCAGAGTTACCAGGGTTAATGGCGGCATCAGTTTGGATAAAACTGACTCGCTTATCAGGGACACCAACTTGAGCGCTGGTGCGACCAGTAGCGCTGATAATGCCGATAGTGACAGTATTATCTAAACCCAAAGGATTGCCAATAGCGATCGCCCATTGTCCTGGGATAAGATTTTGCGAATTTCCCAATTTAACCGTAGGCAATTTATTTTCGGGAATTTTCACCACTGCCACATCTGTAATCGGATCGACTCCCACCACTCTCCCCTTAAAAGTCCGACCATCTTTGAGAGTCACTTGCACAGTATCTGTATCCGCCACCACATGGGCATTAGTCAGCAATAGTCCATTTTCACTCAAAATAAATCCTGACCCCGTACCGCGCTCAATCCGTTCTGTGGGAATTGGTTGCTCATCATCCCCAAAAAATCGCCGCAACAGGGGATTTTTCAAAGCGTCTGAAATCGGATTAGCCACCTTGCGGGTAGCATTAATGCGTACTACCGCCGGGCCGACTTTCTGCACTGCTGAGGCAATAAAATTCAGGTTATCACCCCCAGTAGCCCCACTAGCTCCGCCCACAGCATGAGGAACTACAGATTCTGGAGACGATGCCACCGTAATATTTCTTAATTCTTTAAACGAGCGATTGTGTGGTAGCAGATAACGACTGCCCAACACACCTGCACCACTACCAATCGCCAGTAGAGATAGATAAATAGCTAGTTGCTTTAAAGGTAAATTCATAATCATTACGTTTAGACAAAGCAGTGCAGTTGCTAATTTCTAAGTGTAGTCAAGCTAACGGCAATTGGACAGATAAATTTACAGACAAAAAGACAATAGTTTCCCAAAACATGGGGACGGAAGAGGCAGGGGAGCCGGGAGCGGAGAGCCGGGGAAGCTTGTCAAGAGTTTCCAGGCAAGGTTTATACATTCTTTCTCACCAGATATCTGATGGAAACTGCTGTATCTATAGCAATCGCCAAAGCAGTTAGGGCGTGAAAAAATCCCAAAACCAATTCACAGCAAGCATTTGAATTTTGAATTTTGAATTTTGAATTTTGCTATACCTCCCCACAAGCCGATTCCCCAACTAAAATCTAAAGTTAACGCTCTGTTGACCAATAGTTCCTTAATGGTACAAGCCCCCTAATTTATCTGTGGGTCGAACCAAAAACTAAAATCTAAAATTGTTTGAGTTTTATATATGACTTTTCCCTATCGTCTACTTTTGCTCTGTAGCCTAGTTGGTACTGTCGGGCTAACATCCACACCCCTGAACTCAAACAGCGCCCAAGCAGCCGCTAGTTGTCAAACTCCTGCGTTATCTCGCTTCCAGCGCCATCAAGTTAATCGTGGTGAAACTTTGGAAAGCATAGCACAGCGCTACAATCTCACGCCGTCAACCCTAATCAATATGAATCCTGCTATCAGAAACGGCAGCGTGACGGTTGGTAGCGAGCTGCAAATTCCTCCCTACAATGGGATGGTTGTACAAGTGCCTAGCGGACAAACTTGGCGACAGGTGGCAGAAAAATATGAAGTTCGTGCCGATACACTGTTTGAAATCAATGGTTGTCAACAAGACCCCAGAGTTGTATTTGTTCCAGCAGGAAAAGTTTCACCAAGTCGCCCCATAACTGAGTCTCCCGCACCTGCTGATACACCGCCTATATCCATTGCTGGGTATCCTTTGCAGAAAATGGCAACGGTGCTACTTCCTTATGGCTGGCAGATTAATCCTAGTTCTCGTGAAGTGTTTTTTCATAGCGGTGTGGATTTGTTGGCTTCTGTGGGTAGTCCTGTACAAGCGATCGCTCCGGGAACTATAGTGTTTGCTGATCAGCAAGGTACTTATGGCCAGTTGATCATCGTGAATCATAGTGGCGGACTCCAAAGCCGTTACGCCCATCTTGGTGAGATTAAAGTTTCCGTAGGTCAAAAAGTTAATGAGGGTGACTTGCTGGGAACCGTAGGTACTACTGGAGAGCCTACCGGAAGTCAGCCACACCTCCATTTTGAAATGCGCTCTAGCTCGGATTTGGGTTGGGTGGCGGAAGATCCTAAAGCTTATCTGAAGCAGTGAGGATTTTAACGCAGAGGGGCGCGGAGGGAAGCGCATACCGCAATCGGAACCCGCAGGGTAGGTAGGCGGAGGAGGTTTAAAAGGTGTGACTGGATTTGATGATCTGCATTCCGGCTGCTGCAAATTTTCTAAATGCTGTGTCTGCTTGTTCTGTGTAGTCCACTACACCAGGGACGACTACAGGGGATGTGCAGTTTTCTAGTAAATAAATTTTTTGGCTCAGGGTGCTATCTATCTGTTTAATTTCTGTGAGCAAATCGTCAATTGTCCAGGCGACGCAGTGGCTTTTGGCTTGACCTGCAATTATGACAGCATCAAATTCTAGTAGTTGTTTAATCAGGGGTGTGTTTTTTTGGGCGAGTGGGTTTTGGTTAAAATCTGTTAAAACTTCTGGACTTAAAACGGAGTAATTTTCTGTGAGGGGATTATCTCCTTTGATTTCAAATTGTGTCTGGGTTTGACGCGCAATGCTATGGAAAAATATTGCTTCTTCAACTGATGAAACTAAGGCATGACCAATTCCGCCTAACATGGAGTGATAAGGCCAAACTGTGAGGGGATATTTCCCATTTTGGCTGAGTTGTTTAACGTAATGGTAAGCGTGTTTTTCTAATAATTCATAATTGCCATTGGTAATACTGCTTGCTACTGCTGGGTTAACTTTCCAAATACCTGTTTCTATATCTGCTGGGGTAATGTTAGTTGCGGCTGGTGTCGGATGTTCACCTGCATCGTTAATCCAAAATATGGGATGAAAAATTTGTGTTGCAGTGTGGGTGTCTAATGTGGGAATAATTTTGGTAATTAATCCTAAATTGCGATAAATAAACTCACATATCCGCCTATTATCATCAACTGCCCCAGTCCCGGATTTACCACCGACAAATAATTCAAATCCGGGGATACAGAATGTGTTCTGCACATCAATTAAAAGTAGGCAAATATTGGTTTTATCTAAAGCTGCTGGTTGAATATTATGTTGTTCTGCCCAAGCTTCGGCTGCTGCGGCTATTTCTTGATAGGGTACGCGCCAGACTTCTCCAACTTTTTCAGCGTTGAAGTGAGGAGGAATTGGTAGCTGAGTTTTTCTCCGGGTATTCATAATTTAATTAAAGCCTTAGACTAATGTAAATACAGATGCGTTAAGAAACTCAACTCTTTTGTATCTAATCTGTTGACTATTGACAAGCTATAATAATTAATACAGGTTTTTCTACTATACCTGTATTCAATAGAGTTTATAATTATCAAAGGCAAAAAAGATGGCTCAAAAGATTGCCTTGTTCAATCACAAAGGTGGTGTCAGTAAGACCACAACTATTTTTAACTTAGGTTGGATGCTTGCTTCAAAGGGTAAGAGAGTTATCCTTGTAGATACTGATCCTGAATGTAATCTTACACGTATCGCTCTAAAAGCGGAAACCGAAGACGACGAAGCAAGAATAGAAAACATCTACAACACACATTCAAATATCAAGACTGCCTTGGCTCCTGCATTTGAGTCACAACCAAGGGCTATTGAAGCTGTAGATTGTATTCCGATAGAAGGTCAAGAGGGTTTATTTTTGTTACCTGGTCATGTGGGCTTTACTGAATACGAAGTAATATTAAGTAAAGCCCAAGAAATTAGTGGTTCAATACAGAAACTCAAAAACTTGCCGGGTGCGATTTCGGATCTCTTGGAAAAAACTGCTAATAAATTTAATGCTGACTACATTTTGATTGATATGAGTCCAAGTTTAGGAGCAATCAATCAAAATTTATTAATGACAAGTGACTTTTTCTTAGTCCCTATATCTGCGGATTTATTTTCTGTGCTAGGAATTGATGCTCTGTCAAGAATTTTACCAAAGTGGTGTAACTGGGCAAGGATCACAAGTGCAAACCATATACTAAAAGAAGCTGCTTATCCATTCCCACATTTTAAATTGAAATTTTTAGGAACTATAGTTCAAAAATATAGAATTGTCAGAGGGAAAGAAACAGCCGCATTTCAAACTTGGATAGCAAAAATCAAGAATGTAGTTAAAAATAAATTAGTACCAATTCTAGATAAGAATCATCTATTACTACCTCAGCAGGTATATACTGAACAAGGTATGAATAGCAGTTTCACTCTGGCAGAAATTTCTAACTTTAACAGTTTAATTGCTATCTCACAGGAACACAGTACACCAGTTTATGCGTTAACACCTGAGCAATTAGGAACTGGTATAGTAGGCGAGAATAATCAAAAAAAGCAAGAGGAATTTAAAACAACTTTTTCTGAATTAGCAGATAAAATTATTGCACTATCATCCAGTTATGCAGTCAGCGCTTGACCAATTTCGTATTAGTATTCAGCGTGTTCGGGATCTGATTGCTCTTCATAACTCAGTTAAGGCTCAACCTACTGCTGCTCAGGATATCTCCGACATTTTACGATCTGCCCTAGTTTTAGGAGTGAGTGCTTTGGATTATTATATCCATGAGGTTGTCACATTAGGTATGCTGGAAATTCATCGAGGAACGCGCCCTGAGCCAGCAGTTCCAAGAAATTCCACTCAATCATCCTTTTCACGTTTTCAGGTTTCTCTAGGAAATGCGCGTGAAGATAGAAAAATATCTATAGATATTGCTTCTTGGATAGAGAGTGAAATACAGCAGAGTCATGGAGATGATTTTTTGCAGGAATCTCATAATATATCCAGTTTGATTCCAGTTATTTCAAATATTATTTGGAATAAACTAAATAATACCTCATGGTTAGAAGATGAAATTAGAGAAACTTTGAGCTATAAAAGTTTCCAGGAACCAGAAAAAATCGCAGAGGCAGTTAGATACATCTCCAATCAAAAATTATGGGAAGAAGTTGCGAATAAAATGGGCAGGCGCGATAAAGATATTAAGCAACAACTAAAATTAATTGTAGATCGTAGGAATAAAATTGCTCATGAAGCTGATATAGATCCTACTCTTAGCTTAGGTAATCGCCGGGATATCGATGAATCAATGGTTAATGATGCAGTTAATTTCATTGAGCAAGTGGTTGAGAGTATTCATCAAATTTTGTAGACTTGTCCCTTTTTTTCGATTTTCTCGTCCAAAAATGCTCTGACTGTGGCAATCTGAGAGACAGAGGCTTTCAATCTGATATTTTAACTACAGCAAATTTACCTAATTAGGTTATGCAAACTCTGCCAACTCCTACAACCATTGACACCACAGCAGTTAAACCCATTTTTGATACCAAAATTCAGCGGCGTAAAACCCGACCTGTCAAAGTGGGAGATGTGACTATTGGGGGTAACTACCCAGTGGTAGTGCAGTCGATGATTAACGAGGATACTCTTGATATTGATGGTTCCGTAGCAGCGATTCGTCGTTTACACGAAATTGGTTGTGAAATTGTCCGCGTCACAGTGCCAAGTATGGCTCACGCTAGAGTGATGGCGGAAATTAAACAAAGATTAATTAAAACTTACCAAGATGTGCCAATCGTAGCCGATGTGCATCACAATGGCCTGAAAATCGCCTTGGAAGTCGCCAAGCACATCGAAAAAGTGCGAATTAATCCGGGGTTGTATGTGTTTGAGAAACCCAACTCCAATAGAAGCGAATATACTAAAACCGAATTTGATGAAATTGGCGACAAAATCCGCGAAACTCTAGAACCTTTAGTGGTTTCCTTGCGAGATCAAGGTAAAGCCATGCGAATTGGCGTAAATCATGGTTCTCTGGCGGAAAGAATGCTATTTACCTACGGCGACACCCCAGAAGGAATGGTGGAATCTGCCTTAGAGTTTATTCGCATTTGTGAATCTTTAGATTTCCGCAACTTGGTAATTTCCATGAAAGCCTCACGGGTTCCCGTGATGATAGCCGCTTATCGGATGATGGCTAAACGCTTGGATGAACTGGGTATGGATTATCCTTTGCATTTGGGTGTCACAGAAGCCGGTGATGGTGAATATGGACGCATTAAATCCACAGCCGGAATTGCCACATTACTAACTGATGGCATTGGCGATACAATTCGCGTGTCACTGACAGAAGCCCCAGAAAAGGAAATTCCCGTCTGCTACAGCATTCTGCAAGCTTTAGGATTGCGGAAAACAATGGTGGAGTATGTCGCTTGTCCTTCTTGTGGGCGGACTTTATTCAATTTAGAAGAAGTTTTACACAAAGTCCGGGAAGCTACCAAACACTTAACTGGGTTGGACGTAGCCGTGATGGGTTGCATTGTGAATGGCCCTGGAGAAATGGCAGATGCTGACTATGGTTATGTTGGTAAAACACCAGGTTACATTTCTTTATATCGTGGCCGAGAAGAAATTAAAAAAGTCCCAGAAGCCCAAGGAGTTGAGGAATTGATTAACCTGATTAAGGCAGATGGACGTTGGGTAGAACCGTAAAGGGGCAGGGGAGCGGGGAGCAGGGAGCAAGGGGGAGTTAGAAATTACTTTAAACTTCCGGTTACTTAACAACCGTTCCTCTTCTCCGCTGCACTCTGCCCCCTGCCCCCGTTCCTCTTCTCCCCGGATTGTCAAGTATTTTAATGAAATTAGTAACACATGGTTAGTCTGTACAGTGTAACCCTGTGTTAGATTGGGCATACTGACTATATATTCCTCCCTCTGACGCAGCTGTCATTATGGTGATTACAAAAAGTAGACTTGTTTTGGGTGCTACGGCCGTGACGCTTTCCACGATTGCTGTTACTAGCCTGGGCATTCACTCTCGAGGTCAGGCTTTATTTAAAGCAAGTCCCAAAGAATTAGTAGACGAAGTTTGGCAAATTGTTCAGCGCCAATATGTAGATGGTACTTTTAATCAAGTCGATTGGCTGGCTGTGCGGAAGGAGTACTTAGGCAAGTCCTACAGTAGTCAGCAAGATGCCTATACATCCATCCGGGAAATGCTGAAGAAGCTGGATGATCCCTATACCCGGTTTATGGACCCAGAAGAGTTCAAGAATATGCAAGTTGACACCTCTGGGGAACTCACTGGTATTGGCATCACCATCAGTCAAGATGAAGAAACGAAAAAGATTGTGGTGATTTCGCCCATTGATGATACACCTGCATTTAAAGCGGGGATTTTGGCGAAGGATATCATCACCAAAATTAATGGTAAAAGCACTGAGGGGATGGATACCAACGAAGCAGTATCCATGATTCGTGGTGAGCCAGGAACGAAAATCAATCTCACAATTGAACGTGACGGTCAAGCCAAACAGTTTGAAATCACACGCGCCCGCATTGAAATTCATCCAGTTAAATATTCCACACAGCCAACTCCAGCAGGTAAACTCGGTTATATTCGCCTAAATCAGTTCAGCGCCAATGCTAGCCGGGAAATGCAAAGCGCGATCAGAGATTTAGAAAGGCAACGTGTAGACGGATATATTATGGATTTACGTGGTAATCCAGGTGGTTTACTCTTCTCTAGTGTGGAAATTGCTCGAATGTGGCTGGATAGAGGGACAATTGTTTCCACTATTGACCGCCGGGGTGAACAAGAGCGGGAAGTGGCTAGGGGTCGGGCTTTGACGAATAAACCCCTGGTGATATTAGTTGATAAAGGATCAGCTAGTGCCAGTGAAATTCTTTCAGGAGCTTTGCAGGATAATAAACGTGCCGTTTTGGTGGGTTCTCAAACTTTCGGTAAAGGTTTAGTGCAATCGGTGCGTCCTTTAGAAGATGGTTCGGGTTTAGCGGTGACAATTGCTAAATATATTACTCCCAATGGTACAGATATCAATAAACACGGCGTTGATCCCGATGTGACTGTGGACTTGTCTGATGAGCAGCGTGAAGAATTGTGGTTGAAGCAGCGTGAAAAACTGGCTACACTCGCAGACCCTCAATTTGCTAAAGCTGTGGAAGTTTTGGGTAAGGAAATTGCTGCTAAAGGTATAACTAGTTCTGATAAAAAGTGAATTTGTCTACGATGCTGAAGGGGTGTCAGGTTTTGCGCTCCTTCGCATCAGCGATTTTTATCAACTAACCACAGAGACACAGAGAAATAAGAAAGAGTTTGTCCTCCTGATTGCGCTAAAGTTGCAAATAACTGTGCATTTAGGAGGAAATGTTTGTGAAAGCCGTTTTAATGACAGCAGCCGGTAGTCCTGAAGTTTTGCAATTACAGGATGTGCCAAAACCTATTTTACCTTTAGAAAATAGTCAGCTTTTAGTCCACCTAGTAGCGGCTGGTGTTAACCCTATTGATACAAAACTCCGTCAGCGAGGTACTTTTTACCCTGAACAAATGCCGGCGATTTTAGGCTGTGATGGTGCTGGTGTTGTTGAAGGTGTGGGTGCTGGTGTTGAAAGATTTCGCTTGGGTGATGAGGTATATTTTTGCTATGGTGGTCTGGGCGCACAACAAGGTAATTATGCAGAATATACTGTGGTTGATGAGCGATTTGTGGCACGTAAACCTGCGTCGGTTTCCTTTGCAGAAGCCGCAGCAGCGCCTCTAGTATTAATTACTGCGTGGGAAGCTTTGTATGAACGGGGGAGATTAGCACCTGGGGAACGGGTGTTGATTCATGCGGGTGCTGGTGGTGTTGGTCATGTCGCGATTCAATTGGCAAAACTCAAGGGTGCTTCTGTCTGCACTACTGTGAGTTCTCAGGAAAAGGCCAATTTTGTGAAAGAACTCGGTGCTGATGAAGTAATTTTTTATCAAGAAACGGATTTTGTCGCGGCGGTGTTAAATTGGACTGGTGGTGAAGGTGTCGATTTAGCTTTTGATACTGTTGGCGGCGAAACTTTTAACAAAACTTTTCCGGCTGTGCGGGTATATGGTGATATTGTGACGATTCTGGAACCAAAGGCTGATACTGTTTGGAAGACTGCTAGATCACGTAATCTCCGCGTTGGGTTAGAATTAATGCTGACTCCGATGTTGCAAGGTTTGGAGGAGAGTCTGAAGCATCATGCAGAAATTTTGGCACAGTGTGCTACTTGGATGGATGAAGGTAAGTTGAAAGTTCAGGTGAGCCATCGGTTTGCTTTGGCGGAAGCGGCTCAGGCTCATCAAGTTTTGGAATCTGGTGCGATGATGGGTAAAGTTGTTCTGCTGATGAGTGATGAGTGATTGAATTTTTTTTTAAACGCATTCGCCTGAGGCGTTCCCGCAGGGTAGGGGCGCGGAGATCAGCGCAAAGGGTCGCGGAGATTGGATTCTGTGTATCTCTGCGTTGGGTTTGTATATATGTCTGCGTTATATTGGCTTGGCTTTTCTTTTCTTTACCTGCTGGGGCTACCCAAACCCAACCGGAACGCATTCCTTTAAGTCTGGAGTTGTTGCAGGAACGATTGCATACTCCGATCATTCGTGAGGGTAATTTGACTGTAGATTTACGGCAGATGGTGATTGATTTGCGACCGGAGAATGGGGAATTTCGGGATAATTTTTATCTGTTGCTGCGAAAGGAGTTACAAAAGTCGGGGACTAAGCCTTTGGGTTTAGATTTGAGTAATTCTCTGATTCAGGGGAATTTTGTGGGTAGCGATTTGGGTTTGAGAACTCCTCTCTACGCCCCGGTTATATCTAGTGAACAGCCTGTAAGTGTCTATGCTCCTATTTTGACGAGTAGTGAACAAGAACAACTGGCACACTTGCGTTCTGTTTGTTTGCAATCTTTAGCGATCGCTTTACCTAATTCTAAGGACTGTCGCGCCCTTTTGGGAAGTCAGCCGACTGCATCTAGTGAAATCAGTGTGTTTCGTGGTTCTTTAACTCTGGTGCAAACTCGCTTCAATGGGGAAGTGCTGTTTCCGAATACATTCTTTTTTCAGTCGGTGAATGCTAAAAATGCTATTTTTCTGCAGCCGACTAATTGGGCTGAAACTAGATTTAGCCGTTCTGTGCGCTTCACTGGGGCGAATTTCCGGCAATTGACTAATTTTCAGACAAGTGTTTTTTTTGCTCAGGCTAATTTTGAGAAAGCGCAATTTCAGGACAAGGTTGATTTTCAAGATAGCACTTTTGAAGAGACTGCTAAATTCAATGAGGCTAGTTTTAAGGAATCAGCTAAATTCAATCGGGCGCAATGGCGGGGGAATGTTGATTTTTCTGGTGTACGCTTTGCTGATACAGCACAGTTTACTCAGGCGAATTTCCATCAGGATCTTTTTCTGGCAGAAGCTATTTTTGAGCAAGCTGTAATTTTTCGAGAGGTGCTGTTTAAGCAAGCTGTAAATTTACGTGGTGCTAGCATTTTTAACCAAGCCGATTTTAGTGATGCGAGGTTTGCTAAGGAGGCTTTTTTAAATGTCCCTGGTTTAACTTTTAATTCTAACCAAGCGAAGATTTTAGGTAATCCCGGTGAAATTGGCAAGATGTTTCGCGTTCCGACTTCCCAAGGTAATCAAAACATTTTGCGGAATTTGGGGCAGAATTTCCGTCAGCAGCAACAAATCGCCGATGCGAATCAGTTGGAATATACAAAACAAAAACTGCGACTCAGGGAACTCAGCCATCGTTTGGTGGATAGAAATATTAATAGTGCTACCCGAAAAATTTTGGTTAATTTGGGTTTTAGTGCAACTCAGGCGGAAGCGATCGCGCAGCGTCGAATTATAGAACCGTTTCGCAATACCAGTGACTTGTTAAGTTTACCAGATATTGATTTAGCAACATACAACCAATTAAGCGATCGCCTAGTAATTGCTGAACCTTTTTCCCCTGGTGGCTGGTTGCTACAAGCTGCAAGATGGTTGGCTTTGAGTGTACTGCTGCTGCTTAGTGGCTATGGTACCAGCTTTTGGTTAGTCTTTGGCGTGGGCGGAGTGGCGATCGCTTACTTTGGCTGGCTATTTTGGCTAGTGGATCGCTATCGTCGCTTGCATCCTGTGCCAATTATTCCCACATTTTACGAAACCACATGGATATTGGCTGGTTTTAGCTTTTTAACCCTCTTTAGCTTATTAGCTATCTTCCGCAATGCTGAACAGCCTTGGCTGACACTAGGGTGTCTTTTCATGATTATTGTTCCCTTACCAATAATTTTATTAATCCGACTTTACCAACAAGGCCGCTATCACGATTTAATGGACGTTTCCTATTTCACAGAAGACGGTACTTTTCGGCAGTTACGATTACTAATTGGGCGATTACCAGTCATACCAAGATATCAAATGTTTCGTGAACGATATCTGCATTTATTATGGAACCGCCGTTGGAACTGGTTAAATTACTACGACTTTAGTCTCAACAATTTAGTCAGGTTAGGATTTAACGATATTCGCCTACGAGATGAACATTTACCAGGTATTATCGCCACACTTGCTTGGTATCAGTGGAGTTTGGGTGTACTTTACATCACCCTAGTTTTGTGGACTCTTTCTCGCACTATTCCCGGATTAAACTTACTGATTTATCTTAAGTAATCTGCAACATCAAAATTCTATAATTCGATGCATCTATCTAATGATAGATTTAAAATTAAAAAATTATCTTAATTGATTTAGGATTATTTCCATTTAATTTATCTGAGCTTTTTATTTTAAATAATAAATTAATGAAATGCTTATCTGAGCTTTTAACGGTTTTTTTATGATATCTTTATAAAGAATCCAGACATATTTTCAACGGTAACAAGCATGGTTATTAAAGACTTAGAATATTGCGAAATAACAGCACATGAAGACAATATTATTGGGGGGATAGAGACTACTACCGATATTCAATCATATCTGGCATCAGGATATGCTGAGATAACGGCTTCAGCAGCCGCAGTTGGAGACAACTCTAACACCTTTACCAACACTAGTAGTATTGTAGATGATAGTGGTTGGGTGAGGATTAGTAAGGTTGAGGGAATAGCGTTAGCTACGGCTAGAGATAGTATAAATTCCTCCACGTCGTACAAAAAAGAAATTGTAATTTTAATCACCAATAAATACTAAGATATCTGTTTGAATTTGTGATTTTTCAGCTTTAAACTCAAATTTCCTGTTTTACCACCAAAGTCCCATCGTATAGTTTTCTTATTTCAATATTTGCAATTTTTTGTAATACCCTAATCTTGATAAGAGTAGGGTATTACTTATAGCATTATGACTTGATGAGGCACTGTAAACATCATTGCTATTCAGGAATAAGGACTAATAACCAAGGGTTTAAAATCCCACACCTATGAAAACATCGCTGTCAATCGTTTTCATAGGCATGGGATGAGTGAAAATTTTATAGTTTTCTACAACTTTATTTGGTTCACATAACTAATATAGCTTTAGGAAATATCGAAATCAATCATATTCTAGTTAAAATATAAAAATCTAATTTGATTGTTACTGAAATGCTGTGATTAATCTCACTTTTCTCATTGCCATATTCCGAAGCTATACTTTTCGCTTCAGCAATAATCTTGCTATCAGATGAAGCTATACCTTGGCTAAAACTGGATAACGAGGCACAATTTTAGCATCTACTCTTATTCATTAGGTAAATATAGAAATCCGGTTTGATTTATAAAAAAATTAAGTATTGTAGGGTGCGTTAGGATGAAGTCCGTAACGCACCATTATTAAGGCTTTAGTGCCGTACTCTCCCCGCTAACACACCCTACGTGTCTGTTCAAAAATCAAATATGAGTCCTATAGTAGTTACATCCAGTCGAAATATTATTGTCACGAGCTTATGCAGGTATTTATAATTTTTCTACATTTATCTTACATAATTTATTGTCTTAGCTCAATCTGAAATATTAAATATGGTTCAGCTTACTTGCTTTGCCAAGAACTTTTTAAAGTCTTCAGCAACTACGTTTTCAGATTCAGAGATAGAGATAGAGAGCGACTAAAAGCCACGATCTATCTCTATCATCATCTTAATCTATTAACTTATTGTCTTATTTGACAGCAGCAGCTGTTGAACGGGAAGCAGCATCAGATGAAACACCTTCGTATACTTCTGCAAAGGTGATAGTTTCAGCATCAGTGTTTTTACCGTATGCTTGAGCTATTGCCTGAGCGTCAGCAAAGTTGCCGTAAACGTCAACCTTTATATCAACTTTCTTGAAGATGTCAACATTTACTTTGCTATCGATTTTTTCATCTTTCTTGTTATCGATCTTGAAACCGCCACCACCAACAATAGCAGAACCCTCAACAGCTTCTAAAATGTTTAGATCAGAAATAATCATGAGTTATTCTTGGTAATTTTCTAGTTGGTTATAGGAATTGTTTTGTAACCAATTTGCTCTGATTGGTTATGTTTCTAACATATTTGATTACCCTAAGAAAGTAACTAGGTTATTTTTCGTTTTTTCCGAAAAATAATTCATGTACTTAGATTCATCCACTCAATCTGTAGCTTTAACCAACCAGGGAATAATTCTGTAATGATTTTTTGGATTAATGACTCATCTAAGGGAGGTTGACTAATTTATTCACCCAAATTAAAGATACTTTTTTTGGAGCCACAATTAGCTTGAGAATCTGCGGCGGAGTTCCAGTAAATATAACAACCGCAATTTCTGGGGTAAAATCTTTGCGGTGTCGTGGTCCCTGATATCTGATCCGGTAAAATCTGAATATTTAAACAATTATTCTCTTATGTAACCATCTTGAAACTGGCTTTAATATGTTAATTCACTTATTTATAGATATTTTTTTTATAAAAATATAACAACTTTTTATGAATGATTCAAACAAGCTTATACAATCAAAGTCTTTCAATGGAAATAAATTAAAAAATATCGTTGAAATGGTTTAAAAGCATTCCAACGATACGATTACTACCTGATTACAATATAAGTTGGACAGCTGTTGGTCTCAACTATAGAATAATTACAGGCAAAGATTAATTTGAGAAGTCAGACAAAACCCAGCTAAAAAATGGTTTTATTTATTCTCAAATTGGACACCACCTTCAACTTCTTAATAGATTCTTGAGATAATCTAATTATCGATTGAATCTACTTATTCAAAGCTAATTGTTGGGGTGACTATAACTTTAACATCAGTGTCTTGCTTGATTGTTAAGCCGTTGTCATACTTGTCATACTTGTCATACTTGTCATACTTGTCATACTTGTCATACTTGTCATACTTGTCATACTTGTCCTTTTTCTCCTTTTTGTCATACTTGTCATATTTGTCATCACATTTATAACTAGTTAACCAACAACCGCCAATAACATTTTCAGCTGTAACAGTTTCTAAGATGTTTAAATCAGAAATAATCATTGAGTTTCTCCTGGGAAATTTAGGTTTTTTCTAGCCGATTTCTTTTGTTTGGCTATGTTCTTAATATAAACGATTAACTAGGAAAGTCAATATCTCATGCAATGCTTTTTTATCAAAAACATGAATATCAATATATAGATAAATTTCCTAGATTTTTCTTAGAATTAAACCTGTTAACGCAAAAATTAGGCAACAGATTCTATTGCCTAAAGACAGATTTAGTAAATTAAATTTAATCCAATTTACAATAGGTTATAAACACTATTTATGAGCATGGCTATATTTATTAGCCATAAATATTTGCCAATAAATTATCGCCATCTAATTGGATAGCTAATTACAGACAATTTAGACAAACATAGAAGAGAGGATTATCCTCTCTTATTACCATTGATGAACCAACTATTTGCGGTTTAACTAGCTATAAATTAAGACTGCTTCAGTAATTCTTTCTCTGGCTGTAAGGTATCTGAATCTAGCTGAGTAATGATTTCCATACATTCGATTTGTTGCTTTAACCAATCGGTGAATAATTCTGTAATAATTTTTTCGCGTAACGATTCATCTAATTGGGGTTGACTAATTTCTTCTACCCAAATTAAATACACTCCTTTTGAAGTTGCAATTGGCTTGAGAATCTGCGGGGGAGTTGCAGCAAATACAGCAGCGGCAATTTCTGGGCGAAAATCTTTGCGGTGTCGCCGTCCCTGATATCCATAAGTACTGCGAAGCTCTGGTTCAGGGATATATAGGCGAGCAATTTCGGGAAAACTGATTTCTCCTTCTTCCATCGCATAAAACATTTCTAAAGCCAAGTCTTTATCATCAAAAATGATTTCATAGGTGATGGCGGCGACATAATCTAGTTGGTGTTGATAAAAGAACCGTTCGACTTCGGAGTTAAATAGAGAATTTGCTAACTTCTTGGACAGGATTTTGTTGTGGACTGATTCTTCAAACTCATTCACAGAAAGATAGTTTTTTTCTAGCCATATCAATGTATCTTGAGCTTTGACAAGCTTCTTGGCTAAACGTAATTGATCTCCTTCTTCCTGTATTTCTTCTGGTGTCACAGTGATTCCTGAGCGTTCGGCTACTTCTGCAACAATCTTTTGCGATGCGATCGCCTCTACAAGACCAGGAACTTGCGATGATAGTTTGAGGCTGTGAATAATGTCCGAACCAGAAATAGTCAGAATTTGAGACATGAGACAATCCCTGTAGTAATCTTGCTATTTTGTGATTGCTCTACAACCAATGACCAATAACTAATGACTAAATCTCTAAACCGTTTTTGTGCAATTTTTTGAACGGATCTAAAACAAAATCAATCACGCGTCGCTGACGCAGAATAACTTCAGCATTTGCTGTTTGTCCAGGGGTTAATGGAATACGTTTAGCACCATTTTGGATATAGTTCTGTTCTAAAACAATTTCTAACTCATAGGTTTCTATATTTCCTTGGGGTGTTTGATTGATTTTAGAGTCAGGAGAAATCCAAGCAACTTTGCCTTCTACAATGCCATATTCCTGGAAAGGGAAGGCATCAAACTTGATTTTCACCGGCATTCCCACATTTAAGAAGCCACTATCCTGGATCGGTATATTAGCTTTGAGTACGATTTCACTATTTTGGGGTGCAATGTCAGCAATCCTCTGACCGACTTGTACCACTTCTCCCGGCTTGGTGACTGGTAACTCAAAAATAATCCCATCAATAGGCGATCGCACTACTCGTTGCTGCATTTGTAGATTTAAAGATGTGATTGTGCTGTTAGTTTGAGCAATCTCCGATTGTAAATTAGCAAGTTGTGTTTCTAGATTCTTGAGTTGTTCTTCATATTTAAGTACAGCCAATTTACCAGATTGCAGTAAGCTTTGATAACTGTTTTTCTCGGCTTGCATTTGATGTTTGGCTTGCTCAATATCAGATTCCAACTGATTCATTGTGGACTGATAGCGGCTCGTTTCTTCAGCCAAGCGTAATTGTGCTTGTTTGACATCAGATTGCGCTCTGGCGTAGAGTCTTTGGCTTTCTTGCTCTTCTTTTTTGAGTTGGTCAACTTGATTTACCGAAACCGCACCATCGTTCACAAGTTGCTGAAAGCGTTTAACTTGCCGGGAATCTATAGTCAAACGACCTTGAGCCGATTGTTGATCATTTTTAGCAGTTTGAATCTGCTGCCGCACCTGATTGACTAATGATTGTCTTTCTAACTTTTGCAGGTTATAACTATTTTGTTTTAACCCCAGGTTTTGCTCTGCCTGGTTGACTTGGGACATTTTTTCTAAAGCTTGAAATTGGTTTTGTTGTTTCTGAATACTCAGTGTCAACTGTAGTTGGTTTTTCAGCACATCCAACTGCGTTTCTTGATTTAGCAGTGCCGAGAGTTTAGCTTCGGCTTGCTGAATTTCCGTTTGCAAAATATCAGAATCAAGTTCCAGCAGCACCTGTCCGAAGGTTACAGTTTGGCCTTCTGTCACCTTCACAGCTTTGACACTTCCTCCGGTTTGTGAGTCCAATTTTTGGGTTGCACCTTGAGGTTCTATACGTCCTCTGGCGTTACCAGTTTCATCTACTTTCGATAAAGTTGCCCAAGGTAAAGCCAGAGATGCAAAGCCTAGCAGGACATAAAAGACACCACGAGTCCAGACCTTTGGTAAAGCATCTAGCAGTTCTTCAGTACCGTAATATAAATCTTGGGTATGACCTTCGGGAATGGTCTGATGAGAGTTAGTAGTTTCTTCGCTAGGTTGAAGATAAATTTGATACTCATCCTGCTCTTTTTTCAGAAGTATAGATGAGGAATTGGGAGAGGCATTAGGCATAGTTTTATGGGGAATGGGTTTAAAGAAATGGGGAATTTTGGCGTTGCTGAAACCAAGTATGAATTTAGGTGTAGAGAAGTTACATGGAAGGTTTCTACAGTGGTTTTGAGATTATCAAAAATCATATTTATACTTCAAATCAGCAACGCCGGAATTTTAGATTGCAATCCAAAATCTAAAATCTAAAATCCAAAATTGATTGATTGAATTAAACTACTTGAGCTAGTTGTTGTTGATTGAGATAGTAGTAATGTCCTTGTTTAGCGATTAATTCGTCATGAGTACCGCTTTCTACTAATACGCCTCGATCTAAAACTAAAATTAGATCAGCATTGCGGACAGTGGAAAGGCGATGGGCAATAATGACGCTGGTACGCCCTTGGAGAATTGTTTTGAAGTTGTTCTGAATAATCCTTTCTGATTCCGAGTCTAGGTGACTGGTGGCTTCATCAAATAGTAATAACCGGGGGTTGCCGAGTAAAGCTCTGGCAATGGCTAGGCGTTGGCGTTGTCCACCAGAAAGCATTCCGCCACTTTCACCAATTTGGGATTCATAACCCATTGGCATTTGCTGAATAAATTCATCTGCGCCAGCCCATCGTGCGGCTTGTGTAATTTCTTCTAAGGTAGCTTCTGGGTGGGCAATGCCTATGTTTTCTCGAATGGTGCCACCAAATAGAAAGGTGTCTTGATCAACTACACCGATTTGAGAACGTAGCGATCGCAAGGATATATTATTAACATCAAAGCCGTCAATCAGAACTTTGCCATCTGTTGGTGGGTATAAACCTAAAATCAACTTGCTCAAAGTTGTTTTTCCTGAACCACTGCGCCCCACTACTGCTACCATTTGATCTGGCTGGATTTCAAAGTTGATATTTTCCAGCACATTAGTCTCACTTTCGGCATGATAACGAAATGTGACATTTTGAAAGCAAATGCGACCATTGAGTCTATCTAGAGGCTTGCGGGGTTTGTTTTGCAAGTCTTCTTCTGGTTCGGCTTCTAAAACATCATTAATCCGTTCTGTAGAAATAATAATTTCCTGCAATTCATTCCACAGCATTGATAGCCGTTGAAACGGACTCAAGACGTTACCCACCAACATATTGAAAGCTACTAATTGCCCCATTGTCAGTTCTCCTTGAATGACTTGCCATGCGCCAAACCACATCAAGGAAGCATTGACAAAGGTTTGAATAACGCCACTAATGATTCGCAGGCGATTACCAATCACTTGGGCATGAAAGCCTTTTTTAACTAAATCATTTAGCAGCTCTTCCCAATGCCAGCGTACTGTCTGTTCAATGGCTAATGAACGCACTGTGCGAATGCCTGATAGAGATTCGATCAGATAACTATTTTCTTTGGCTCCAGCGTTAAAAATCTCTCTGGAAATACGACGCAAAATATTTGTGCTTGCCAGTGCCAGAATAAAAAATGGCGGCACTGTAAATAGTACGAATAAAGTCATGCGCCAGCTATACCAAAACATCATGCTCAGATAGATCACTAATGTCAGCATATCCAGGATGATTGATAAGGTTTCGCCGGTGAGGAAGCGCTGAATTTTTTGGTTTTCTTGAATCCGAGAGACAATATCTCCGACATAACGCGACTCGAAATAAGCCAGGGGTAAGCGGAAGGTATGTTTAATAAAACCCACAAGTAGGGAGATGCTGACGCGATTGGCTGTGTGATCCAGCAGATATTGCCGCACTGCATTCATGGCAATGCCGAACAAACCAAAAACGATCATTCCCATACCTACGGCGTTTAAGGTGGGAATGCTGCCTTGCACCAGGACTCGATCTAGTAATAGCTGGGTAAATACTGGGGTTACTAGTCCAAATATTTGCATCAGCACACTGGCGACGAAGACTTCTAGTAGTACTGAATAGTGCGGTTTAATTAATTCAAAGAATTTCCAGAAGTTGGCACTCTCATTCTTGGTCTGTTTCAGCAGCTCTGTAGGTTGCAGTAGTAAGGCATAACCAGTCCAACCGGCATTAAATTGGCTTCTGGTCAGCTTTCGTTGACCGATGGCAGGATCACCGACGATGACGCGCTTTTTGGTGATTTCATAAACGACAATGAAGTGGTTACCTTCCCAATGTGCGATCGCAGGTAAAGATTGTTCGGCAAACTTATCGAAAGTAGCTTTCACCGGACGGGTAGCAAAACCGAGGTTTTCTCCTACTGCTGCTAAGGCACGTAGAGATGCACCACTGCGGCTAACGTTGGTCATATCCCGCAAGCGATTTACACTCAAGTGTTTACCCCAATACTTCCCAACCATCACTAAGCAAGCACAGCCACAGTCTGAAGCACTTTGTTGTGCATAGAAGGGATAGCGTTTGCTCAAACGTTTCCACCAATGCCCCATTTGCACTTTCGGACTGGGAAAGTAAGGCAGTGGTTTATTCTGCTGTGCTGGTGATTCTGGTTCTCGCTGGCGAAAGGGTATAACTTGGGCTATGGGGTATGGGCGTGGTCTTTTGGATGGGGAAGAGTCGCTTCTATTCGTGTTTTTCCATTCCGTCTGATTTCCCGTCTCCGCAGTTGTGTATTGTTCAGGCTGAGGAACAAAGGCAGCTAAATCCTGGCAGTGTTCCAGTGCTTTTGGCCAGTTGGAACTTTTGAGAATGTAAGCAATTGTTGGTTGTATGGCTTGCCAATGACCCTGATTCGGTTCAGCAGAGATTTGGGCTGGTGTCAAAGAGTGACCATCGGAATGTAGTAGTTGACCTTTGTACAACAGCCATAATTGGGAATCGGGGAATTGAGTATTTACAGAGCCAATCTCTAGGTTGTGTCGCTCAAAGAAGGATAAAGCCTTGAGCATCGCCTGAAATTGGGCGGGGTGTGCCGGAAATTGTGAGTTTTGGCGACATGAAAGCAGTAAATCCCATAGTTCTGCACGAGAAAACAAGCGATCGCGAATTTGAGGATATTTATCCATCAATCCTTGCAATACCTCTTGTCTGAGATACCCAAGTTCTAAATTTGTCGAAGCTCTGGCGGTGTAATCACTAAAGTTTGACTCTGGAAACAAAGTCATTTCACCAAATGAAGACCACACTGATAGAGTCGTTATTAAGTCATCAGAACTATCTGACAATCTGACTTTACCTGCAAGAATGACGTAGATACCAGCGTTCATTTTTGCGGATTGCCAGAACTGCTTTGCCACTGGTGGCTCCACCAGTTCCATAGATGCCAAACAGCTTTGCAGTTCTTGTTTTAAAAGCGTCTCTCCCAAAGTGTAAGTTAGTTTCTCACCTAAATATTGATGGGAAAATACCGTTGTCATAACCTAACCTCCAAAACAGAATTAGTTATTGGTCTATATCAGACTGAATAACTAATAAAAAGTGGGTGAATGGCAAAAACCTGATTGCGGCTAAAACTTTTGGATAAATCAGAACTATTTAGTTATGCTGATTTTTCATGAGAAGATCAAGTATTGTCCATTCAGGGATTTCTCAATCACAAACATCCTCAATTTTCTTGTGGGATAGGTGTTTGCAGCCGTCACTGATTCGAGGTAGGCAGGATGCCCAACTCCACAAAATAGACAATTTATGTGTGAAAAATCCCTAATTTAACAACGATGTTAAGTAGGTAAATAAAAATAAATGAAACTTTGTTACGAAGACTTGAGTTTGGTAAATATGAGAAATAACTGCTAAAACACCCATAAACAGCGACTAGTAAATTTAAGTTTAATTTCACCCACTTAGTTAGTTGATCAAATGAGGATCTCGTCGTTGTATCAGCCTAAAAATTGAATTTCAGTATGTTTAATTTTGCTGCTTTTCCCAACTGTAATTGTGATTAACATTGTAATCAACCATCAATTTTGTAACAGGTTTTAAGTCTTTGTGTCATGCCATACTGGCATAACTTTGTTGAAAAATGCATTTTTATTTTTAAATAGAATATTTATCTATTTTATAATCTATTTTGCGAAATTTTCAGCAATAATATTAGGTTAATATTCGTTTTTTGATGCAATAACTTATATAAATATGCCCAAATGGCATAATTTGATGGCTATGAGATCCTCTTGAGCAATTAAATAAATGTTAAAAACTTTAGATGAAAAGTAGGGGGAGCGGGCGAAGCTGGAGAATAAATGTAGCCACAATGCAGATTTAATTGCAATTTTTTGAGAAAAATTTGTGGGAGTGTCAACAGGTCTGCTGGCTCTCCACACATTTGACAATTAAACTTTGGCTTCTAAAGATTTCAGCAACTCAGTATTTACACCAGACTCACGAGTCAGGGCAATTTTGCCAGTGCGGGCGATTTCCCTCAGACCAAATTTTTGTAAGACTTGGACGATGGCCACCATCTTACCAGGATCTCCCACAACTTCGAGAGTGACAGAATCTTCAGACACATCTACCACTCGCGCCCGGAAAATTTGAGCCAGTTCGACTACTTCTGGGCGATTGCTGCTAGTAGCATTCACTTTCAAAAGCATCAATTCTCGCTCTACACAAGGAGTTTCGGTGATGTCTTGGACTTTAAGGACATTGACTAACTTATACAGTTGCTTGGTGAGTTGCTCAATTACGCGATCGTCTCCGGGTACAATCATCGTAATGCGGGAAACTCCTCCTTGCTCTGCTGGACCAACTGCGAGGCTTTCTATATTAAAGCCACGACGCGCAAATAAACTAGAGATACGGGACAAAACCCCCGCCTCATCTTCTACCAAAACGGAAAGGGTATGTTTCATCTTCGCCAAATCAAGCTCAGGCAAGTATTTCACTAATGTAAACACTAGCTCAGGACTGCCCTACAAGTACTGCTTACTAAATTGCTAAATTATCAGTCTAAGGTTTCATTTTAAACTCAATACCTGCAATCATTACAGTTTCTCCAGAGAAGTTATGGAAAAATCATACTGAAAGCAGACACCTTTGGAGGTGCATATCTTTACATCGGCAGATGTGGATTATTTGTCAAGCATTTATCCTGGGGATATCATGGCTATTTAAGTAAAAATCGGAGAACAGCTGTTATGAGTTGGTTAAAAAGACTGTTTGGATTAGAGAAACCGAAAAATGCCCAAGTAAATCCTCAACCGCAGCAAGTACCGCCAAGTGCTAGTACTAGCGCGGCTCCTGCTACTACGCAATCAATTCCGCCAGAACGTTTGGGATTGAATGGAGAATACGACCAAAGCGGGTTAGCCAAGCGGGTGGCTTTGGCGTTTGATGAAGATTCGCAACTTACTGATATTGAAACTCTCTGGGTGGCTCAAACAAGTAGCACTGTGGTTTTGAAAGGTAAAGTTCCCAGCCAAGATATCCTCAACAAGATGGTGGCGGCGGCACGTTCAGTTAATGGTGCTACAGGTGTTGATACTAATGAAGTCACTGTTGGATAATTCGTAATTAGCAGATCACAAGGGTTTCATTGATTGGGAATCAGTGGCTTGTCCGGGCTGTGCTGCATTGGTGGCTGAGTCTGACTGTGCCTGTTAATCCAATCTAGAATCACTTGATTAATTTGTTCTGGGCATTCATCATGGGGACAATGCCCAGCATTTTCTAAGTTAAGTAATTCGAGCTTTTCGTTGTATTGAGTAAATCTCTGTGCCAGTACAGGTGGGACAAATTTGTCTTTCTGCCCCCAAATCAGCAGCATTGGCACTGTTAAGGTGGGTAATATCGTTTTGACACTAGGACTAAAGTTAACAGCGATCGCAGCTCGAAACAAGGCACTAAAAGCACGGGCTGAACCTCTGTCTTGGGGCGGCCCTGCTAAAATGTCCACCAGTTCATCGGTGATGGCTTCAGGATTGGCGTAAGCAAGACTAACCCAGCGACGCACAAAGCCGGGTCGGCGGACGATGCTAAATATAGGTTTGAGAATCAACGGGGAAGCAACTAACTTTTTAATTCCCATGACCAGAGGTCGCAGGAACGGCGGGATGGCTTCTTGTTCTAAGGATGGGTCGGGCAAACTCATCATGACTATCCCCTGCACCATTTCCGGATGGGCGGCGGCGGCGGCTAAGGAAATGAGTGAGCCGTTGGAATTACCGATTAATATGACTGGTTGACGAATAAATGCTTTCCAAAATTCGTAGACTTGCTCCACCCAAAGTTCTATGCTGTAATTGGCTGGGGCTTTCTGGGAAGCACCAAAACCGAGCATATCTAGGGCGTAAACGGTATGGTGTTCGCCTAAGACTGCTAAATTATGTCGCCAATGTCCAATGGATGCACCAAAACCATGTAGCAGGATTAAGGGTGTTGTTGATTTATTTTGGCTAGGTCGGATGTAGGTGTAACGAGTTTGCCAGCCTCGCCAAACCCAATCTCTTTGATTACCAACCCTTTGTTGCCAGTGTACCGTGGTGGTCACATTTGCCTCCGATTTATGAACCCCACCCCCAGCCCC
>NZ_CAWQOY010000166.1:0-24173 GCF_963896525.1 Nodularia sp. LEGE 04288 | reverse complement strand
AAATTAAGTATTGTAGGGTGCGTTAGGATGAAGTCCGTAACGCACCATTATTAAGGCTTTGGTGCGTTACGCTACCGCTAACACACCCTACGTGTCTGTTCAAAAATCAAATAGTAGTCCTATATTTTCAATCATGAACGCCTTTGTTTGTCATCCCATTTCTTGGTGATAGATTGCGTGTTGTAGCCATAGGTGCGCCAAATTTCTTTCCTTCTGACTTTGCGTGATTCTCCAAAAGAGAAGGGGATTAGTTACTAATATTTTCACAAAAATATAACTATTTAAATCCATTATTTTAGAAATAAAATAACAATTTTTTCAGTAATATTAAATCACTAATAAACTTATTTTGTCGCACAAATGTTATTTTTAGCAAATTTTTAAATGGCTATTTAACGGATTACTTATGATAGAAAATTTATCCTATAAATAGAATTACAAAAAAAATCAGATAGCATCAAAGAAGATTTTAACTTTTAAATTTTAATTTCTGATGTTTGACCTAGTTGCTTTATCGGCAAAACTCCAGTCTATATGTTAGGATAGTAACAAAATATGGCAATTATTCAAGATTAATTGAGAATAATTTGACGCTTGCAAAAGCGTAAGGGCTAAAATCTACATTTTTTGGAGTTTTTTAGGTTATGACAACCTCACAGGAGAGGATTATCCCGACAGACCTGCGGAACGAAATGTCGCAGTCTTATCTGGAATACGCCATGAGTGTTATTGTGGGTCGGGCGCTGCCAGATGCCAGGGATGGTCTGAAACCTGTGCATCGTCGCATCCTCTACGCAATGCACGAGCTGGGTCTGATGCACGATCGCCCGTTTCGGAAATGCGCCCGTGTAGTCGGGGAAGTGTTGGGTAAATATCACCCCCACGGCGATACAGCTGTGTATGATGCTTTGGTGCGGATGGCACAGGATTTTTCCATGCGATCGCCCCTGATTAACGGGCATGGTAACTTTGGTTCAGTAGACAATGATCCGCCGGCGGCAATGCGGTACACAGAATGTCGCTTGCAAGCTTTAACGAATCTGTCCCTACTGCAAGACATTGAATCAGAAACCGTAGACTTCATCGATAACTTCGACGGTTCCCAACAAGAACCCACAGTATTACCATCACGCATCCCCCAATTATTGCTGAATGGTTCCTCCGGAATTGCCGTCGGGATGGCTACGAATATTCCTCCTCACAACTTGGGCGAGTTAATTGATGGTTTGGTGGCACTGATTCACAACCCAGAGATCACCGATCTGGAGTTAATGGATAACTATATTCAGGGGCCAGACTTTCCCACCGGGGCGCAGGTTTTAGGGACATCTGGGATTCGGGAAGCTTACACCACTGGACGCGGTTCCATTACCATGCGTGGTGTCGCCACCATTGAAACCGTCGAACAACGAGGGCGGCAGGATCGGGAAGCAATTATTATCACCGAACTGCCCTACCAAACCAACAAAGCGGCGTTGATTGAAAAAATCGCCGATATGGTGAATGAGAAGCGGTTAGAGGGAATTGCAGACATCCGGGACGAAAGCGATCGCGACGGTATGAGAATCGTCATCGAACTCAAGCGCGATGCTTACCCCCGTGTAGTCCTCAACAACCTCTACAAGCAAACCCCACTCCAAGCCAACTTTGGGGCGAATATGCTGGCGTTGGTGAATGGTAAACCGGAAATCCTCAACCTCAAGAAGTTCTTAGAAGTCTTCCTCGATTTCCGCATCGAATCGATTACCAGACGCACCCGCTACGAACTGCGAAAAGCCGAAGCTCGTGATCATCTCTTACAAGGGTTATTAATTGCCTTATCTCAGTTAGATGAAATCATCGTCTTAATTCGTCATGCACCAGACGCACCCACAGCCAAGGGAGAATTAATTGCAAATTATGGGCTGTCAGAAGTGCAAGCCGACGCTATTTTGCAGATGCAACTGCGGCGTTTGACTGCCCTAGAAGCAGATAAGATTCGTCACGAACACGAAGATTTACAAACGCAGATTGCTGATTTGCAGGATATTTTAGCCCGGCGTGAACGGATACTAGAAATCATTGAAACCGAAATCGCTCAGTTAAAAGAGAGCTTTTCCACACCCCGGCGGACAGTAATTTTACCGGGAGAAGGCGAAATAGATGAGCGTGATTTGATTGCCAATGAAAAAGCGATCATTCTGGTGACAGAGCAAGGTTACATCAAACGGATGCCTGTCAATACCTTTGAAGCTCAAAGCCGGGCTACCAGAGGTAAAGCTGCCGCCAAGGTCAAAGATGATGATACCATTGAGCATTTCTTGACTTGCTGCGATCATGACAGTATTTTATTCTTTAGCGATCGCGGTGTCGTCTACTGCCTGAAAGCTTATCAAATTCCAGTGAGTTCCCGTACCAGTCGCGGCACACCCATTGTGCAAATGCTGCCCATTCCCAGGGAAGAAAAAATCACCTCAATTGTCCCCGTAGACGAGTTTAGCCGCGAAGAATTTTTGGTCATGCTCACCAAAGGCGGCAATATTAAAAAAACCGAACTAGCAGCATTTAGTAACATTAGAGCTAACGGCTTAATTGCCATTTCCCTCGAAGAAGGCGACCAACTGCGCTGGGTGCGACGGGCGAGAGTCGAAGACAGCATATTAGTTGGTTCTCGGCTAGGTATGGCCATTCACTTTAGATGTACCCATGAACAGTTGCGTCCTTTAAGTAGAGCGACTCGTGGAGTCAGAGCCATGAAACTGAAGAAAGGAGACGAATTGGTAGGAATGGACATACTTCCAGCCGCCATTCTGGACACCTTAAATACAGATGAACCCGAAACCGCAGAAATCGAAGCCGCAGAAATCGAAACTGTAGAAATCGAAGCCGCAGAAATCGAAACCGCAGAAATCGAAAATCAGGAGGAAACCGCAGAAGTAGCAAGTACCGGCAGTATAGGCCCTTGGGTGTTGGTCATTACAATGGGCGGATATGGCAAACGCGTACCAGTTGCCCAATTCCGACTACAAAACCGTGCCGGTCAAGGTTTAATGGCCACCAAATTCAAAAACCGCAAAGGCAAAGACAAATTAGCCACCTTACGCATTGTGAATAATGACGATGATGAAATCATGATGGTTACCAAGCGCGGTATTATCATTCGTCAAGCAGTAAATGCGATTTCCATACAATCGCGGTCAGCAACTGGCGTAAGAGTGCAGCGTCTTGATGAAGAAGATGCCATTAACGGTGTAGCCATAGTTCCTCCTGATGCAGTTGATGTTGATGTGGTGGAAGAAGCTGAGTAAAAATCACAGGGAGAAGCTAATTGCTATACTCCCTTACTTGATTACCTTAGTCAGTGGTGTATCTATGGGGCTAACAGTGGCCCCTGTCGGTGCATGGTTTTTGGCATGGATTGCCTTAGCTCCCCTGTGGGTGTTAGTTGTAACTTCTGCCTCATCTCCCCTCCTCCTCGCCCTCGCCTGGGGTGTAGGCTATCACGGAGTCGCCCTATCCTGGATTACCGGCATTCATCCAATGAATTGGTTGGGTGTTCCTTGGTTGCCGAGTTTAGCAATTACCCTATTTTGTTGGTCATTTATCAGCCTATTGGGGGGTTCCCTCGTTACCCTCTGGGCAGCTGCTATGACTCGTTTGGGTCAGCAAAAAACTTGGCAGCGTGTTCTATTTGGTACAGCCATTTGGTGCGCCCTAGAAAGTCTTTGGAGTGCTGGCCCCTTGTGGTGGAGTTCACTAGCTTATACCCAAAGTCCCCACAACCTCGTAATTTTACACCTCGGTCAACTCTCCGGCGCTAACACAGTCACAGCCGCCATAGTTGCAGTTAATGGATTCATAGCCGAAGCCTGGATAAACCGCCCAGCTAAAACTTCCTCTGCGTCACGCCATTTGCTACAACGCGGGGAACCCGCGCAAAGCAATGGCTCCTCTGCGCCTCTGCGGTTTGTCAATAAAAATTTAGCCTCCGCCGCAGCAATATTAATTACCCTACATCTTCTGGGCTTTTACCTATACAGCCGTCCCCTAGCCCAACCACCAGAAGCAGCATTAAAAGTGGGAATTATCCAAGGTAATATCCCCAACGAAATTAAACTCATACCCCAAGGTTTGCGACAGGCGATCGCAGGTTACACCACCGGATATTACACTTTAGTAGATCAAGGTGTAGATGCAGTCCTCACCCCAGAAACCGCCTTGCCATATTTCCAGCGCGACTTACCCAACACCAGCTTAGTGCAAGCAGTGGCAGAAAAAGGCGTAGTTGCTTGGATTGGAGCATTTGGACAACGGGAACGCAGTTATACAAATAGTTTATTTACCTTCACTGGTAACGGTGAAATTTTCAGCCGTTACGACAAAACCAAATTAGTCCCATTAGGTGAATATATACCCTTTGAGGGGATTTTCGGCGGCATAGTTCAACGCTTATCACCATTGAATGCACACCAAGTCCCAGGGACAACAAATCAGATATTTTACACCCCCTTTGGTAGGGCGATAGTTGGGATATGTTACGACTCAGCATTTCCCGAAATATTTCGCCGTCAAGCTGCTGCGGGTGGGCAATTTATTCTCAGTGCTTCCAACGACGCTCATTACACCGCATCTATGCCATTTCAGCATCACGCCTTGGATATGATGCGGGCAATTGAAACCGATAGATGGACAGTCAGGGCGACAAATACCGGATATTCCGCCTTTGTTGATCCCCACGGTCAAACCTTATGGATATCTGGATATAAAACTTATGAAACCCATGCAGAAACCATATACAAGCGGGACACTCAGACTTTGTATGTGCGTTGGGGCGATTGGTTGACCCTTTTGTTATTGGCTTTGAGTGTCTTAGGTTGGGGAATACCATATTTATTGGCAAAATAGTCAAATCTTAATTGAGAAAAATTATTATTTTAATTACCCCCAAAAGTAAGGTATATTTTAATTTAAAAGTTTCTAATTGAGAAATAGAGTAATTAATTATCTCAAATTGCTGTCAAAATATGATAGAAGTTATTACAGCAGAAAGGCTTGCGGAAATTGAACAAGAAAGCCTAGTGCAGTCTGAGACTGTAGAGAATACCTTTGAGGAAATCAAGAAATGGGACAGTAAATTTAGTCACGGTTATGAGCAGCTAGTTCAGCTTCGCCCAGGATTAAATTTGAAAATTACTGATGAAACTTATTATCGACAAGTAAATTGTCAAACTGATCACTATGGATCTTATGAGCTAACATCTAAATTTTATCTTTCCGGGAATCATGGCGTAATTTGTCCCGGTATTCCAGGAGTTAAGGACAATTACCAAGAAATAGGCGGAAATAACTACTTATTTTATTTACCAGATATTGAAGAAATTGAGCAAAATTTTTCAGGCGATCGCATTTATCTAATTAAAATTTTATTCCACCCAGATTTCTTGAAATCTTTCATTCATGGACAAGAATATATACCAAAACAGTTACATCCTTTCTTAGAAAGTGAATCAGCACCCCGCTTTCATAAACCAGTGGGTAAAATCACCCGTTCCATGCAGACAGCGTTACAGCAAATTGTTAATGTCCCTTTTGAAGGGATGCTACAGCGAATTTATCTGGAAGGGAAGGTATTAGAATTACTGGCTTTGCAATTTGCCCAACTCATAGATAGTGATTCAGCTAAAAAACCCTTAATTAACTTGAAATCAGCCGATATTGAGAAAATTTATCAAGCACGGGATATCTTAACTCATAACTACGAACATCCTCCCTCATTGCTAGATTTAGCGCAACAAATTGGGATAAATGACAACAAACTAAAATATGGCTTTAAAGAACTTTTTGGGACAACAGTATTTGGATATTTGCGTGATTATCGCCTAGAAATAGCGCGAAAGCTGCTACAGGAACAAAAACAGAATGTGAGAACCGTAGTAAATACCATTGGTTATGCTAATCAAAGTCACTTTGCAGCCGCATTTAAGCGTAAATTTGGTATAACTCCCCAAGATTGCCGATTAGGGAGAAAGGCTGTCTAAGTTAACTGTAAATCCAGTTCCCCTCCTCGCTTGCGGGGAGGGGCTAGGGGTGGGGTCTTAAGCCCCTTTTGAATGTCATAATTTACTCACACTCTCCGTCTAGGGTTCAAAACTCTCCGTCTACTGTATAGACTTGACCTGTATAAATTACATAAACTCTTTCCACAGATAGTTGCTAATTAATCGCATTATTTAATTTGCATTTGTGGAGTGAGGAGTATGGGGTATCGGCAACCAAGAGAGATCATATTAGCAGCGATCGCGATCGCGCTAACATCATTACTTGTACAGCCAGCTTTAGCTGAAAATAAATCGCATAATTCCATCAGTACAGCCAAGTTACTATTAGCACAGCAATCTGTTGTCAAAATTACAGGTGTGCAAATCAATCCTACAGATAAAGGTATTGATGTAATTCTAGAAAGTGCCAACACAGAAGCACTGCAACCTGTAGATAGAAGTACAGACAATAACTATATTGTAGATATCCCCAATGCTGTTTTAGCATTACCAGAAAGTCAAGATTTTAACATTACTAATCCAGCCAGTGGAATCGTCTCTGTGAGTGTGACTCAAGCTGATGCTAATACTGTGCGGGTGACAGTGACTGGTGATGAAGGTTTACCCACAGCACAGTTATTTGATAGTAATGAAGGTCTGATTTTTGAGTTTGCGCCCACTGTATCACAAACACCGCCACCAGAACAGCCGACAAGTGAAACACAACCAGAACCACCAATTGAATTGATAGTTACAGGTCAACAAGACAGCTATCGAGTACCTACAGCCAGCACCGCTACTAAAACAGATGCACTCTTACGTGATGTACCCCAAGCAATTCAGGTAATACCTCGACAAGTACTGCAAGACCAACAAGTAAGGCGTTTGAACGACGCTTTACGAAATGCGCCCGGTGTCATAGCTGATAACTCAGAACGTTCTGCTTTTGAAGGATTTACCATTCGTGGTTTTAGTAACCGTAACATCATCCGCAACGGACTCAGAGACGATACCAATATTACGAGTAACGTCAATACAGGGAACATTGAACAGATAGAAGTTTTGCGTGGTCCTGCTTCGGTTCTCTTTGGTCAAGGTGGTGCTGGAGGTACGGTTAATATTGTTACGAAAAAACCTCAAAGTATTCCTTCTTATTCCTTTGAAGGAACTATTGGCAGTTTTGACACTTATGGCGGTTCTATAGATTTTACAGGTCCATTAAATAATGAAAAAACTTTACTATATCGGTTAAACGCATCTGCATCAACGACAGACACATTTGTTGATTTTTTTAATAAAGATAGTTACTTTATTGCACCCAGTTTAACTTGGTTAATTGGCAAAAATACCCAATTAACTTTAGAGGCTGAATATTCAGACCAAAAACAACCCAACGACCGGGGTTTACCTGCTTTGGGTACAGTTTTACCTAACCCTAACGGTAAAATCCCTCGTAATCGTTTTATTGGCGAACCTTTTGATGAAATTGATAAAAATAATCGTCAATCTCTGAGAATTGGCTATAATTTTGAGCATCAGTTTAATGAAAATTGGCAGTTACGCAATAACTTTAATTTTTCTTACCTGAGTGTGAGACAGAATTCTTTATTTCCATCAGCACTTTTAGAAGATAACCGCACTCTTGAACGTGGTTTAGTTATTGCTGAATTTGCCCAACAAACCTACAATTTAGATACAAATATTCTCGGCAATTTCAAAACAGGTAATATAGAGCATAAATTATTATTTGGTATTGACTTATCGAGAGATATTTCCTATAACGAAGGTAGAGTCTTTTTACAAGAACTTGCTCCCATAGATATTTTTAACCCCATTTATCGCCGTGATAGTATTGGTGCGGAAATTGAAGAATTTCCTAATGAACCTTCTATTTCAGAGGGTTTAGGCATCTATTTACAAGACCAAATTTCTTTATCGGAAAAATTGAAATTAGTTCTAGGTGGAAGATTTGATATTGTCAACCAAAAAATAGAAAATGCCCAAGGTGAAACTACTTCTTCTCAGCAGGATGAAGCATTTAGTCCACGAATTGGTATTGTTTATCAACCAAGTGAATCTGTTTCTTTATACGCTAACTATAGCCGTGCATTTCAACAGGTTACAGGCACAAATTTAGATAACAGGTTGTTTGAACCAGAAAAGGGAACTCAGTATGAAGTAGGAATGAAAGTAGATTGGACAAAAAATCTTTCTTCAACTCTGGCTTTGTACCAAATCACACGCTCAAATGTTCTCACATCTGACCCTATAGATCCCAATTTTTCTATCCAAACAGGAGAACAAAGAAGCCGGGGTATTGAATTAGATATCACAGGTGAAATTGCACCAGGATGGAAAATAATTGGTGGCTACGCTTACACCGATGCACAAATTACTGAAGACAATGATCTCCCAGTTGGAAACAGCATTAATAATGTACCAGAACACGCTTTTAGCTTGTGGAGTACCTACGAACTTCAAAAAGGAAATCTCCAAGGTTTAGGCTTTGGTTTAGGACTTTTTTATGTAGGAGAAAGAGAGGGAAATTTAGGCAATAACTTTAGTTTACCCAGCTATTTACGTACTGATGCTGCTTTGTTTTATCGCCGAAATAATTTTCGTGCTGCCTTGAATTTGCAAAACTTGTTTGACACGGAGTATTTTGAAACAGGTGAAAGTATTTTGCGCGTTTATTCTGGCGCACCCCGTACTGTTAAATTTACCTTGGGTTGGCAATTGTGATTTACAAATTACTCAAATGGGTAGTTATTTTTAATTGCCATTTATGACAAATTACATACAGCCCTTGAATGTTCTGAGGGCTGTTTTATTACCCAATTACTCGCCAAATTATACAATGATTAGAAAATGTTTTTATTACATCAAATTATTTTTGATCATCACCCTAGCTGTAATATTTCTCAAGGGCTGTTATACCTTCACGGCTCAAGAAACCTACTCATCAAAAGTCAAGTTAATCAAATCAGAATGTCGAATTATTAAGCATGAGTTAGGAGAAAGCTGTATTCCTCAACATCCCCAACGAATAATTGTAACTGACCAAGAAAGTTTAGAAATATTAGTAGCATTGGGTTTAAACCCAATAGCAGCAACCACAGCAAATCGGGTAGGTAATAAATCACCTATATTGAAAGAAAAAATTTCTGGAATTATTAATTTAGGTAAGGAAAGCCAGCCTAATCTTGAAAAAATTGTCAAATTACGTCCTGATTTGATTGTAGGCTTTTCTTTCAGTCCTCAAAATTATCAATTATTTTCTCGAATAGCTCCAACCGTTTGCATTGAGTATACAGAAACTGGGTGGAAAAAAACTTTACTCCAGGTTGCTAATATAGTCGATAAAACTGAACAAGCAGAAAAACTACTGGAAAAATATCAACAAAGAATTGAAAATTTAAGATTAAAGTTTGCTCAAAAACTGGGAAATTCAAAAATTTCTGTCATGCGTTTTTACACAACTCTTCAATTCACACAATTTTTGAATCAATTATCATTTCCTGTCAGTATTTTAGAGGAACTAAATTTATCTATCCCCCTGGCACAACGTCAAATTAGTAGTAATGCAAATGTCAGCTATAACAATGTTAGTTTAGAACGTGTAGACTTGCTAGAGTCAGACGCTATGTTTATAGCACTAGATCCAGGTTCAGAAGAAAACTTGCAAAAATATCAAAATAGTCCTTTATGGCAAAAGCTAAATGTAGTGAAAAATAATCGAGTGTATACTGTTGATTCAGGTTACTGGATTTTTGGGAATATCCTGTCAGCAAATGCTATTCTCGATGACCTTGTTAAATATTTATTAGAATGGTCATAAAAAATAATGAAAAAAAGATTTAATTACTATATAAAACTATGTTTGCTAATTTTAGTAAGTGTGATTTTAGTTAAGGGTTGCTATAGCAATTCCACTAAAATTACAGAATTAAACAGGGTAAATTTAGATGCGGCTGAATGCAAAATTATTAAGCATCCTTTAGGTGAAAGCTGTATTCCTTTCCAACCTCAACGCATTATCGCTTTAGATGAAACCTCTATGGAAGCATTGTTAGCACTGGACTTAAAACCAATAGCAACAGCACAGCCTAATATTGCAGGAAGCATGATACCAAAGTTGGGTAAAAAAGCTGAGGGAATAGTTTCTTTAGGAAAAGATGGACAACCAAATCTAGAAAAAATCGTGCAGTTAAATCCAGATTTAATTTTGGGTTTTTCTCTTAGTGCAGAACAATATCAAATATTTTCACAAATAGCACCGACAGTTACATTTGATTATATCCAATCTGGTTGGCAAGATGCTTTACTACGTATTGCAGAAACAACAGGTAAAACTGAAAAAGCACAAAAATTACTTGAACACTATCAGCAACGAGTTGAAAAATTACGCACATTTGTCAATCATAACCTCAAAGGCAAAACAGTTTCCATTAGTCGTTTTTATGCAGGTAATCAATTTACAGAGTTTCGCACTAAATATTCATTTCCTGGAAGTCTAATTACAGAGGTGGAAATACCTCTACCAGAAATTCAAAATCAACTTACTACGAATGAAAATCAACCTCTAGTTTCAGTTAGTTTAGAACGGATAGATTTAATCAATGCTGATATTTTATTTATAGTTTTAGATCCCGGTGCGGAAGAAAATTTTCAAAAATATCAGAATAGTCCGCTATGGCAAAATCTGCAAGCAGTTAAAAGTCAAAAAATCTACACTGTTGATTCAAGTTATTGGATTTTCGGAAATATTCTTTCAGCTAATGCTATTTTAGATGATTTGTTTACATATTTAGCGAAAGCACCATGATATTTGATTCTAATAATCGAGAAATACTGCAAATATCTCCAGAATTAGCCAATAGTAATATACTGGGATTTTTAAGAAAAATATTGAATCTTGCTCAAAGCAATTTAGATAGTTGTTATACTGATGGCATTATTTTAACTCAACCTGCTGATGATGTTGAGGTAATTTCACTTGATGATTACCTACAACCAGATAGACTTTTATCTGATTGGCAAACCAGCGAGATATATCAAAAAATTCCAGACATTCGCATTGCTGCATCTATTTGGAACAAAATTTATAGCTGGACAACATTACCAGGTGTTTTAGCTTTAATGACTTGGGCGGGAGTAGGGCTAGATGCTTCTATTGAAAATGTGAGTTTTGTTTTGGAAGACGGTAAACCCAAGGCGTTATGGTTTCATGACCTGAGTTGTACTGTAATTTATCCTCAACGATTACCTGTACCAATTCCCGAAAATTATCCTGGAAAAATAGTAAATAGCGTTGCGGACTTACATCAAGCTGTTTTTACTAACTTATTTCAGCGCAATTTTGCACCGATGATAGACCGTGTTCATAGTTTAACTAAACTCTCTAAAAAAACTATGTGGGGGAATGCTGTAAACGCTTCTGAAAGGCAATTTGCTGAATTGAGTAAATGTATTAACTCAGAAGCAATAAACACAGATTATTCAGTCTTGTATGAACAACCTTACAGTTGCGTTATCCCAGGACGCAATCCTCTTTACAACTTAGTACGTAGTGAACAAATCAACGAACCGGGTTTACCAACAACAACCATAGTGAGACGCACTTGTTGCTTATATGCGTTTATTCCTCCAGGTGATGAAAAGTGTACAAATTGTCCTCTTCTCACACCCCAAGAACGTATCGCCCAAATCAAGAAATATATGACAGAAGCTGATTAAAATGTCACAACAACCAAATTCCGTCAGTATGCGTAATTTTCTCATAGTCTGGCTGGGTCAGCTAGTTTCTGCTATGGGTAGCCAAATGACCGGCTTTGCTATTGAAATTTGGGCTTGGGAAATTACAGGTAAGGCCACTACCTTGACTTTGGTGGGTTTTTTTAGTCTACTTCCTAGTATTATCATTACCCCGATTAGTGGTGTAATTGTAGACCATTTTAACCGCAAATTATTAATGATGGTAGGTGATACTGTCGCCGTTCTCAGCACAATTGTGATTTTGTTACTGCATCTCACCAATAATTTACAAATTTGGCACTTTTACCTCACAGGCGCTATCGTTGGAACTTTTAATCAATTTCAATCTTTAGCTTATTCGGCTTCAGTCTCGCTGATGATTCCCAAACAACATTATACCCGCGCCAGTAGTCTGGGATTTTTATCTAGTTACGGTAGCCAAATTCTTGCACCTGCTTTAGCGGGTTTTCTTTACACAATAATTGGTTTTGTCGGAATTTGGCTGATTGATATTTTTACTTTTAGTATAGCAATTTGCAGTTTATTTATAGTCAAAATTCCTCAACCACCACCCACAAAGGAAACTGAAAATATAGCCAATATTTGGCAAGATTTGGGATTTGGTTGGCGTTATATTGTTAATCAAAAAGGTTTATTCGCACTATTGATAGTGAATATATTATTTTGGCTACCCCATGATATTGGTAATTCTTTATATACACCGATGATTTTATCTATAAGTAATAATAATACTTTAGTGTTAGGCAGTTTAGCGTCTGCGGCTGGTTTGGGTGGTGTCATGGGGGCAATAATTGTTAGCACTTGGGGCGGATTTAGATGGAAAATTAAAGGTGTTTTATTGGGGATGATTGGTGCAGGTATCAGTAAAATTGTCTTTGGTTTGGGTAGAAGTGCTTGGGTTTGGATTCCGGCTCAATTTTGTTCTTCTTTGAATTTTCCTTTGAATGGGAGTTCAGATAATGCGATTTGGTTGGCTAAAGTTGCGCCTAGTGTGCAGGGAAGGGTTTTTGGGGCGCGATCGCTTCTTCTTCAGATCAGTTCTGCTGTAGCCTATTTAATAGCAGGACCCTTGGCTGATCATGTGTTTGCACCTGCGTTGAGTACAGATAGTAGTATATTTCGGGGATTATTTGGGACTGGGACTGGTGCAGGAATCGCGCTGTTGTATGTGATTTGTGCCTTGTGTATGTTGCTAGTGGGTTTAGTGGGGTTTACAGTCCCCTTAGTGCGGGATGTGGAAAAGACTGTACCTGACCATGATCAGGTGACTTTGTAGCTATGGTTAGAATATTGCTAAAAATGATCCAAAGTCTTTGTTATTGTAATATTCACTACATAACAGCAGGAATAACAATTGGGTATGATTTTACTTTGTGTACACTTAATACTGAGAAGGTCTCACACAAGCAGCTTCCCCAGCCACAGGATCAGGATAAATAGCTAAAGTGTGATAATCAGGAGCAGCGTCTTCATATAATATTCTGAAGGTATAGAGCTTACTTTTACCTTGCTCTTCAGTAATCACTGTTAAAAGTGTATTATCTGTTTTAGGCAGTCCCGAAATATTCAGTCTTTCAATTCGCCGCAGTTGAATCACATTTGCTGATGATTTCGCACAATCTCCTGAACTCAAGTTACGTTCTGCGCCAAACTGCATACACATCGGTCCATCAAAATCCATAGTGACTTGTGATGGGTCGTTTAACCAAACTTTTTTTATTGTTTCGCCAGCTGGTAGAAAGCTTAAATTTGTCCCTTGCTGATAGGAAATTTTGATAGTAGGGACTACTCCTCCTAAACCTTGTGCATGACAAGAAAACATGGAACGAAGAACAGCATTATTAGCTAAGGCACGACCTGTAAATAATAATATAGATGCCGAAAAAATCAGAGAAGTTAGAGGTAATAAATCAGGATATTTTAGGGTTGTTTTTATCAAGTTAATATGTTTCATGACTGTAAACAGGTAAGTGGGTTTATTACAAACACGAAAGAGGCTCAGATCCCCGACTTCTTAAACAAGTGAGGGATCTTTCTATTCAATTACGAATTACGAATTACGAATTACGAATTATAACTGCATCGTTCTATTGACGTATATTTCGACTTCTTTGCCAGCTGGGATGAACCAAACGTTCGTTCGTTGCATCATTTGGGCGATCGCTTGTTGATTGCGTTGGGAAATTTGGGGAACTACAGATTTTAAACCACCTTCGAGAATTCCAGCCGGGATATTACGTCTATTGGTGGTGTTGGTGACGATGGTGCTAGCACCCTGTATTTCAACTTGGGATTCAGTCCGATTAAATAACTCGGCTCCTTTACCAATACCTCCCAAAACGAATAGTCCTAAGTCCATCCCGGCTATAGATGAACCTTGATTGGGATATTGACTTGCTACTAAAGGTTTACCTTGGGGAGCGCTAACCGTAATTGCATTGTTGGGTAAAGTCTTTTCTATAAGTTCGCCGTTATTTTCGGAAATTACCTTGACTACATTCAAGCGCAGCAGCCCTTGTTCGGAAATAGAACTAATTTCAGCTAATAATTCCGTATTAGCAGGTAAAGCGATCGCACCATCCACTGATTTTAGTGGCTCTGTCAAACGCAAAACAAATACATTACCGTCTTCATTACTTTCATTATTCTTGGCGCGAGTAGTTTCCCCAAATACAGATGTTGCTAATACAGCTTTGACACTACTCCCGACTTTGATAGATTTCGAGCTTTGTGATTGTGCTTGGCTGACTAAAATATCTGACTGTGGTGGCGTTGGTTCTGGGTTAGAGTTGGTGATCTGGGTTTCTACATTAGAATTGCTTTTTGGTACAGATAATGCTGTATTCACTCTCGATTCACCAGTCGTGTTCACCTGACCGTAACTACCTAACTTGGCTAACCTTGTCCATTCCTCCAGGGGGTCTGGTGGAGATGGCGGAGTCTCAGGAGTTGTCACTGCTACGGGTGCTGGTAGAGGTGGAGGTGTAGGGGCTATAGCAATTGGTGAAACAGGAATTGGTGAAAAAGCAGGCCTTTCCACAATCCGCTCAACTGTCACTACCCTGGGTGTAGAAGCAGTTTGCACAGGTCTTGGTGTGCTTTCCCTGACCTGTGGAGTTTCCACTTGTGAAGCTACACTATTTCTGAGATTTTGTTGGGCGGCTGTCACTGTCTGGGCTTGTTCAGCCAAGGCTAATTTCGTTTTGAGAATCTCTACTTCCTGCTCTAAACTTTGCTGCGGGGATTCACTTATTGCTGGTAATTCTGCTGTGGAAGACACAAGATTATTTGTGGGCTGTTGATTGCTGGTATTCATTACCTGCGATAAAAACGCACCCGCAACTACCACTACAGCCAAGGTAGCACTGCCTACCAAGGCTAACTTAGCAAAAGGATTATATGATAGAGATTGCTCAGTTTGTACTTCTTCTGGTTGAGACTGGTTTTCCTGCAAGCTGGCTGAGTCTGCTTCTACTGAGTCAACGTTGACTTTGGGAGATTCTTCTTCAAAGCCAACCAATTTAGCCATTCTGGATTCCCAATCGGCAGAGTCTGCTTCGTGCTTCTCAGGGATGGGTTTGACTAGATGTTGTCCAGAAAATTCGGGATGAATTGAATAAGAAGTCATGGTGTATTACTTAGTGATAATTTCAATAACAGTTGTTGTCTTTGATGTCACATATCTCATAAATTTCTAGTTTAGCTTCGCCAAGACGGTAAGCTGCTAAATGCCACGGTAATGGTTGTGTTGGCAGTGAAGTTGCTGGTTGATCTATGGCTCTGACTAAGATTTGTTTATTGAAGGAAGTTGAGGTTCCTAGATTATTAGAACCGCTAAAATATAGTTGATTAGCCAGCATTTCAATTTTCCATTTACCATCAGCTATTTTGGTTGGTTGAGAGATTTTTTCTATGACTAATATATATTCAGTTTCCCGATTAATATTGCCTAATTGTCCGGTGGGATTTAAGTTAGTAATTTCTGCCTGAAACTTGGGTTTCAAATCATTAGCTAAGAGTTGCGAACTAATTTCCCAGACTGTCATGGGCGGCTGTTGCTGTGACCAGGTAAGCATGAGGGTCATGGTTTCACCGACAAAGCGACGAATTGTCTCTGGATGTCTTTGAGCAGTTTGTTGAGGATCTACGGTAATCGCCCGACCATCCACAAGTTGCACCAAGCTTTGGGGTGTTAACTGCTGTTTTAAATCCTGGATCATTGAACTGTGGAATAAAAGTAATAGCAAGCTAAATAAATGTAAACCGAATGTTCCTACAGCTAACAGGGGTAAAATACTGCTTTTTTTGTTTTCTGACTTGACTAATTGCATAAATATTTCAGGATATAAATTATAAAATTACTTCATCCAGACAATTTTATCGCGTAAAGCTATCAGAGTTTCTGGGATTTACACAGGGGTTTGATTTATCTTCACTCAGATTACTATATTCTTCCACTAAACATAAATTCCGAATTTCGTAAATTTCCAATTTGTCAGCCCGATTGCTATAAATGGCTTTTTGGATGTTGGTGCTGGTATTAGCTAGGGGGTAGGGAAAATAATCAACTGCACGCACCAGCAAGTCTTTATTAAAGGGTGTGACTGTTTTTCGATCATCATCCTGTTTTTTTTGAATCAGGTCGGCTACCATCCCCACTCGCCACTTACCAGGGGCTATTTGTTCTGGAGGATAAATGCGTTGGATGACTAATTCTGCTGAGATCACTTGACTAGGGTTGTTAGAGAATACTTCCGGTGGTGTCATTTGCGCGATCGCACTTAAAAAACCTTTACGAAAATCCTCTGATATGGCAAAACTAGCTACCCAACTGCTGGTAGTCACTCTTTGGCTACTACCTTGTGGCGTTCTCACCTGGATTCCTGGATCTGGTTGCGGTTTTGCAGCTTCTGCGATCGTTTGTGCTGGGAGAGTTCCCGACCAGTTAAACATGGATGTCATGGTTTTACTGATAAATTGGCGAATTGTTTCGGGGTTTCTGGCTAAATCATCCACAGCACCTATGGGTTGACCATCGATCATTTGCACAAAGTTCGGCGGTTTTCTCAGACTGAGTTGGCGAATATTCAACCCTTGCAAGATGAATAAAAGTAAAACTAATAGATGTAAGCTAAAAGTGGCGATCGCAAAAACTGTTAAAACATTTGTGGTGGGTTTTCTTTTCTGAAGTAAATTGGTCATACAATTTGGGATTTTAGATTTTAGATTTTGGTTCGACCCACATATATATCTAGGGGCTTGAAAATTTATATCCTATCTTTGACCAAAGCAGTTGTATTATTAATCGCACTGAAAACGGCAAATCCTCCAGCACCGGCCACAGCTAAAGATAACAGTGGGGCTAAAATTCCTAGAAAAATTATGAACCACATTAAGTCAGGATTAGCATTAGGATTTTCTGCTGGCCCGTTGATAATGACTGCGGCTGTGACAGCAGCAATTATATTGAATGAAATCTTGGCAATTCCCGCCGAGAAGAAACCTGTCAGCCAAGCATAAATAGGTTTACCAGCTACAGGTAGCAAAGATGCACCCACAGCCAAGGGTCCTAAAGCTGCAATCAGCAACATAGTAGCTTCTATTAAATTTTGAAAGGCATATTGCAAAGAAATTAAAAAGTTTTTAATACTAGTTTGGGCTGTATTACCCAACAAAGAGTTAAAGCTAGTATCTGATAAATTTCCTGTGCCAAATTTCAGCGCAATTACCTGATTTTCCAGTCTTTGAATCCATATTCTATTCCCGTATAAATTTCTATATTCTCGCCAGAGGTTATCGATTTGGTCGCTGGCTTTAGCAAAGCATTGGGTTTGTTGTTCACCAGTCAGTGATTGACAAGGACGCAGTAAAGAACCAGTTACTTCTTCGGCCAGACTCATATTCAGTGCTTGCTGATAACTTTGTTCAGCATCTGCTGTCGTCACTACTTGCTGATTAACTGTATTGATAAAGTTTCTTACCCCCAATGTCAGATTAGAAAGTATACTACCATCTCCCGCATTAGATAATAAAACCACTACGATAAAAGGCCAAATCAAACCCGTAATCGGACGGGAATATTCACTGTATATAACATCTTTGAGCCATTGCATCATAAAAAACAACAAAGTGCCGACAGCAAAAAACACACCCAGATTCGTGAGCGCTCCATATAAATTATTATTAGTATTATTTTGTAATAAATTTAGCCATTGATTATCCCAACTTTCGGCCATGCTTCTCGCAGTTGCAGCACCACTATCGAAAGTTTCATTAATACCAATTTCGGGAAAGATTTGCAAAATATAAAGTTGCATTTTAATTCACAATATACTAATTCTCTTCTCTACCAAACAAATCTATTTGAGCAGTGGTGCGGATGAGTCTTGCTGTCTCTGTGGCAGAATCTACTCTCCGAGAGCGATTCATCTCTTCCATCTGCTGGGAAATGTTGGCTAAATTTAAATTAGAGTATTGCAGAGATTGATTTGTTTGCATTGTCTGAGCTAGTGTTTCTCCAATCATTTTTGCTTGTTCTTGTTGAACTTTAATAGCTTGTAACTGCAAGTTGCTTTTCTGGCTCTCCAAGGACGCTAATGGATTTTGTGGAACTAATTGGGCAACACTGTTTACAATTTGCTGAAAAATATTATCAGATTCTTGAGTAACTTGCTCAATATTATCAAGGATAGTTTCAGTATTTTGCAACTTAGCTTTTAATCGGATTTGTCCATCTCTACCCATCACACTTTCCACGGAACTCCGAGTAATTAGCCGATTAATTTCATTACTTACAGAATTTGATTGCACAACAGGATTATTTTCAAATTTATCTGTTGTCGGGTTAAAAAATATATCCTGGCGAAAACTCTTTCCTGCTTCAACCGGATTCGGTATATTTAATTCTCCAGTAGAATTATTCAGAGCATTTTGACCTCTAATTTCTAAAGGTCTTAAAGTTTCGCTGAGATTATTTCTGAGATAGTTTTGCATATCCACAGAGTAAAATTGAAAGTCTGTCCAAACTCTGCCTAATTGTGCCATTGCTGGTAGGACTAATAAGCAGGAAAAAGCTAGTGTAAAAAATGTTGTTTTCTGCATATATTTTGAAGATATGAGGAACGAACCGCCAAGTACGCCAAGTGCGCCAAGGAAGAAGGAATGAAAGAGATTCGGCGCTGTTATTCAAAAAGTGATGAAATCTCCAAATTTAACTCTCTGCGACTCTGCGCCTCTGCGTGACACTTACTCCTATATCAACTCCCACGCAGCGAAGCTATTAACTGGCGCGCAAATACAGAAATTGCTTCATATTTATCTCTGTGTTGTAACATTGCTTTTTGCCGTGCAGTTTGTTCATTGGGGTTGTTAGCAACTACTGCTAATTGCTCGAACCCTGGATAGTAGCGACAGAAAGTATAAATCCCGTTATCATCTAACAACCATTGGCTATAAATACCTTCTTTGCGAGGAAAAAAGCTTTCTGTGGCATTACGAGAAATAATATCACGGGGATATTTTAAAATGCTCACAAAACTATCTACTGCTACTGGCTGAATCCGCCCAATTAATCTGGTGGATAAGTTTTGTAAAATTTTCGATGCGGCTTTAGATTTGGCAATGGTATCAGGATCTTGTGCTGATAAAATAACTCTAATCCCAGCTTTCGCACCATTGGCGCAAATTCTCCCAACTAAGTCTGATATTTGGTCAAATTCAAATAAAATTGGGGCTTCGTCAATAAAGAAGATAGAAGCAGGACTACTTAACGCCCGTCGCAAAGCTGCTGAATAAGCACTTAAAGACAGTACGGCTGCATCTTCGTTATCGGAGAGGTTCCGCAGTGCAAAAACTAAAAGTTGTGCATCGGTGGGAAAGCTAGATGGTGCAGAAATGGATTGTCCGACGCGACTGGAAAGCCAAAACCGTAAACGCAGTTGAATTTGACTGAGTGCGTCATCTACTCTTCCACTGAGAGAATCTAATTGCAGATGTTCTGGTGAACAGAAATAGAGAAAGTCTTGTAACGTGGGGGTTTTTTGCCATGCTGCGCTCCCAAATCCTCCGGCGATCGCTTGTTTATATCGTGATTGAATCCCTGTATCTGCAAAGAAAGCTCCTAAAGCCAAGTTAAGTAGGGAACGCACCGTTTGGGACAATAGTTGATTTTCGGTAGATGACCCTAAAACCATTGTCATTAAAGCTGATTCTAAAAAGCCCGTATAATCCAGTAGGCGATCGCGCTGTGTTTCTGGAGAAAGCGATCGCAAATCCGGCTGCTCAAATAAATTATTCGATTGTTTGGAAATATCAAAATACGCCCCATTTCCCTCCATAAACTCTGTATAGTCGGTAAAGGTAGATGAGCCATCTGGTTTGGGAAAATCCAAGGCGACAACCGGAATCCCATGAGCCAAGGCCTGAGTTAAAATTCCCGATACCAAAACCGATTTACCTGCACGAGTTGTGGCAAATAGTGCTAAATTTTTATGTTGGTTAAACAAATCTAGATGTATGGGCGTTCCGCCTTCTTCAGCAATCAACTCAAAACCGTGATTATCTCCAGCTTTAGTTAACACTAAAGGCATTAATCCGGGAACTTCACTGGTTAAATATAACTGGCGACGGTTAAAGGGTTTGACTAACAAACCTTCCCAGACTATCGGTAGAGATTGCAGCCAAATTTTCCAAGTATACTCTATTTCTCTAATTACCTGAGCCGGGCGTTGAAAACAGTTTTCAATATATCTTGTGGCTTCATCTAATTTGGCCACAGTGGGACGATGGACAAAAATAACTATACCCGTATATATCGGTACGGCTCCCTCATACAATTGTTCTTGCGCTGCTACCGATTTTTTTAACTTTAATTGAGCGTTAACATCAATTGTTTTACTTTTTTCTTGAGCCATGAGCGCTGTCATATTTGACTGCTTCAGCACTCGTTGCAAAGTATTTTTCACTAAAGCGGGATTGGCGGCGGTTAATTCGCAAAATATTTCTGTATCTACTACCGTTTCTCTGGCTAATAATTCCCATAAATAACGCATCTGAGCAAATTTATTTTGCCAACCACCGGGTTTTTCCAAAAACGTTAGCGCCCCAATATAACGATTTTTCACATTCACCCAACGACGGTCAGCACAAGGGACATTAGACTCCATCAGCAAAGTTGTACTGTGGATATTTTCGATCAGCAATTTGGTACTAGCTAACTCGGAATTAACTTGCTCATGTAGTCCATTTTCATCTAAATGAATTAATTGGGGAATTTCTATCGGTGGTGTATCATTAAACTTTCTCCAAGCCTGTTCCCATAATTCCTCAGCATTTAAAGGTTTGACATCTAACCCCATTTTGTTAGATAAAAGCTGTTCCCAACGGGAAAATCCTTGTTGGTAAGCTTTAATGATCAGAGTTTCAATCCGCTGATTTTGAACTTCTGCTAATTCACCTTTAAATCTCAGCCACCATAATTCACCTTTGGATAAAAGTTTCTCGATCCAATCATCTGTCTGTGTAGTATTGGGTTCAATAGTATAGGTAACATAAATTCGGAGAAATTTCGGCTTACGAATCCCAGATTTACTAAGTTCTTGAATTCTGGCTCTTTCTGATGTTAATAAAAATTTGATATCCCGTGATGGTGTCTGCTTCACCAAATCGGCTAGTTCTATTTGTCGTTTTTTGTCAGAACTAAATGACCCCATGTGTAAGGTCATTTTTTCACCTTCAGGAATATCTTTTAAACCAGATTCAATATTATTAAAAATGGTGTCTATTTGTTCAGACCGTAAAGTCGTATGAATTCCTCGACATTCAAACCCAAAAACAAAGCAAAATCTATCTTTTTGGGTTTCTTTATTCAAAATGTAAGCGCCGATATCTCGACCGTCAAGCGCAATGCGTAACATTGTCGCCAAATGTAAAGCATCCTCAAATGGTGTTAATCTACTTGATTTTCCGGCGATGCTGATGCTTTGTTTTCCGATTTTTTGCTTCATGATTAACTTCTAACAAGCTTTGATAACGAGCAAAGCCTCTTGTCCAAGTGGGAACTCCAATGAATTTGCTTAAAAAGCGCCAACTCCTACCACCAGTTAATATCCACCAAGTGGCTATTCCCCAACCCGCAATTAATACTGTCCATAACCATCTTTGAAAATCATCGGCAAAAATCCCCCCAAAAACTCCATTGACTACAAAGTAAGAAGCCAAAATAATCACAATCCAAGGCAAGATTTGGTCAGCAGGAATTGGCCCTAATGATGGTTGTGATCCAAGGATCTGATTGACTGGGCGAAATTTCTGATCTCGTTCTTCAGACATAAAATATCTTGGACTTCCACTTTAGTTCATCTGATCTTAGCAAAGACAAATTACCTATTGCTTGTATCACCAATTACAAAGCCTGTCAAGACATCCGCAACCGTGACAGCGACAACCACTAACAAAGGAACTCTAGCGATAGTTTGCCAATCTTCATCTTTACGGACTGCGTTAATCACACCAATCAGAGAAACCGCAATATAAAGTAAATAAATTGCCCTTAACACATTAAATATTAAGCTGACGGCTGGTTGGCTATTGCTATTATCTGTACCTTGAGTTAATGTATTGCGGAAAAAATCTTCAGCTCTGCCAAAAAATTGTGCATATACAGGTGCGGAAAAATAGTCTAACCAGAATAAGCTGAGGATGATTGATCCTGCCAATATTTGTAATAGTATCAGCCATCGCTTTGGCAAATCTACTTGTTGCCCAATTTGTTGCATGACTATTGCGATTAAACTACCCGCTAGCAAACAAAAAAGCAGGATGGGACTTTTTAAGCTAATCACGCTTAAAAACACAGCACAAGCCATCAAAAATGGCACGGATTCAACTATGCTCAGATACCATAATTCCCAAGTCTTTCTCAATTTGTTAGATGTTTTCGTTGCACTAGCAGTTGAATCTTTGCTGAGTCTTCTCACACTGGATTTTCTAGACATTTACCAATTTCCCTGTTACATATGACAAATATCAGTTGTATTCGTCTTTAAAATTTTTACCCTTTCCCACGAGCTAAGTTTCATACTTAAGTCATAAATTTATATCACCAAGACATAATATAGGTTCAACGTGTTACAACGTATTAAAAATGCATTAACCAATTCTTAAGATTTAGTTAAGTAAATGATTGCAGCTATATTACACTGATTTCCATAGTTTGAGGGGAATATCTTCTAGATTGCCGGAGAAGTGATAGTTTAAGAGGGTCTAGTTTCTATACCTAAAATTTTGGCTTAGGTTCAGTTTGATATCTTGTCTAGTATAAGTATAGACGCAGGCAACCCGCAACTATCTGTAAAAAATCTGGTTTCGTCGCTAAAGATGTATTCTTTTTTACGATTAAAAATAATTATCACATAGAATTTCGGCGATCGCACAGATCATCTGCGTCGTCTGATATCTTGTATGTATTCCGGACTGCAATAGCAAAATAGATTTCCGGAGTTGCTGATTTGAAGTATGAACAAGATTTTTGATGATTGATGTCCAAACTCCTATAGAGACTTTCCATGTCACGTCTCTACGCCTAAATTTATACTTGGTTTCAGCAACGCCAATTTTCCCTTGTACCCCAAATATATCTGTCCAGGAGTTCGGACTTTCCGCCAAGACAACTCCTCCAGACATTTCAATTAATCCCATACTGCGACTTAACAAAGCAGCGTGTAACTTGGTAATTTGTAATTTTATAGCTGAAATGTTACTTAGTAGTAAATTTTCAGGATTCGTGACAAGTGAATCTAAAATTCATTTTGTTACTACCATAGTAATCCTAAATCATTCAGGAATTTTTATCTATCTTTTCTGAGCATTTTTGGCAAATTGGCAGTTTATTTATTCATTTATGGCGACGCTACGCCAAGCATCACAACTCAGAGAGGATGGCTATAGTTACGCTGAAAATTAACGCGGAGTGTGGAGATAAATTTTTTTACCTAGCATTTATTCAAGCTGAAGAAGACATAAATACAGGAATTATGTCTAAAGATTCTGCCTGAGAGGCTTGATTTTTTGAGATAAGTTATTAACAATAAAGATAACCTCTAACAAGTTGTAGTCCATCTTGTTAAGAACCTAACCTTATCCAAATTTCTAAGTCCGCACCTGCGGACTTTATTTATTTGTCCTCTAATTCTAGAGATTAGCGTCAGGAATTATCTCGAAATATTCAATTCTAGAGGCTTGATTTGCTGAATTTAATCAACAATAATAAATCTGAGATAATTATTGCCGATATAGGTCACAATTAGCCCTTTTAGGATGTCCGCTTGAGCTGATACCAATTATTTGTGAGGCTGCATATTATTTCGACCCCACCCCTAACCC
>NZ_CAWQOY010000165.1:0-24659 GCF_963896525.1 Nodularia sp. LEGE 04288 | reverse complement strand
GATAAGAGGCAGGGGGGCAGGGGGCAGGGTGCAGGGGAGAAGAGTAATTTCCAATTCACCCCTATTTCTTGCTTCTTCTCCCTCCTCAGAGACTTCCCAATCAAAAAAACATCTAATAACCTAGCAAAATAAACCTCTGATTTCTTGATTTCTCTGTGTTCTCTGCGCCTCTGTGGTTAGTTTAATTAGGACTTACGCAATAACTCTCTGCAACCCTCCTTACTTCTCCCAAGGGGAGACGCTACGCGAACGTGTCCTTCGTGTCCTTTGCGGTTCGTTTAATCTTAATTCCTAAAAAATCCCAATACCCCAGCAAACAACACCCAAACCATTAATATGAAAAACATCAGCCCATTCAAACCCAGTAATTAACCGTGCCATCCATGCCTCTGTCGCGCATAGTGACGCTAATTGTTGGTTTAATCGTCATTTTAGGATTAAGCCTCTGGCTGATTGACTCCCTCTCTCGGCTTTACTGGCAGTTGTCTTATTCTCCACTGCTGGGCAATTTGCTGTTGCTATTGCTGGTTTTATTAATCGGAGGCTTAGTTGCAGCTTTTGTTTATTATGTATTGATTCTGCAATCTGGATCAAAGCGATCGCGCTACCAACGCCGAAGAGTCACCGCCGCAGAAATTCCCGCCGCTAAATCTGATGCAGCTTCCACAACACTCCAAGCTGTGAAGCAACAGGTAGCCCAAATTCAAGATGAAGTCGCCCGACAAGCTTTATTAAGCAAATCCCGCGAAATTGAAGTAAATCTGGCACGGGGTGAAATTCAAGTCGTTGTATTTGGGACAGGAAGTGCTGGTAAAACTTCCCTAGTGAATGCCATTATGGGGCGCATGGTGGGTCAGGTAAATGCGCCAATGGGAACTACCCAAGTCGGTGAAACCTATTGTTTGCGGTTGAAGGGTTTAGAACGGAAGATTTTAATTACAGATACGCCAGGGATTTTAGAAGCCGGGGTGGCGGGAACGGAACGGGAACAACTAGCGCGAGAACTGGCAACTTCAGCCGATTTACTGCTATTCGTTGTGGATAATGACTTGCGACGTTCTGAATATGAACCGCTACGCAGTTTAGCCGAAATTGGCAAGCGATCGCTCTTAGTCCTCAACAAAACCGACTTATATACAGATGAGGATACAGAATCCATTCTCGCCCGGTTACGTGAACGGGTGCGGGGATTTATTGCTCCCAATGATGTCGTGGCGATCGCCGGAAATCCCCAACCTGCACAGCTAGAAACTGGCGAAACTTTCCATCCAGAACCAGATATAATTCCTTTGCTGCGGCGCATGGCTGCCATTTTACGGGCTGAAGGTGAAGATTTGGTCGCAGATAACATTCTCCTGCAATCGCTACGGTTAGGAGAAGAAGCGCGAAATCTGATTGATGTCCAGCGTCGCCGACAAGCTGACAAAATAGTTGATCGGTTTCAGTGGATTGGTGCTGGTGTAGTCTCAGTCACACCTCTACCAGTTGTAGATTTACTCGCCACCGCCGCCGTCAATGCTCAAATGGTAGTAGAAATTGCTAGAGTATACGGTTGTGAATTGAACATGGAACGAGGTAAAGAATTAGCTCTTTCTTTAGGAAAAACCATCGCTAGCTTAGGTATAGTTAAAGGCGCGATTCAATTAATATCTACAGCTTTGCAATTTCACGTCGCCACCTTTGTCATTGGTAGAGCAATTCAAGGTGTGACAGTAGCATATTTAACACGAATTGCTGGTAAAAGTTTTATTGAATATTTTCGCCATGACCAAGATTGGGGTGATGGTGGGATGACTGAGGTGGTAAAAGAACAGTTTAAACTTAATCGCCGGGATGAATTTATTAAGACTTTTGTCCAAGAAGCGATCGCCCGCGTGGTGAAACCTTTAACCAATAACTCGGAAGTTATCGAACAAGATGAACAAGCCAAGAATTAGGATGAAATTTATCTTTTTTTCGCAAAAATACTCTCAATAACTAACTTGACTTTCAGACATTGACGTTACAGTGATTTCTTTTCAAGGCTTCCGGAACAAACTGCTGATGTCAGGAAACCTATTATAAGGACTTATTAAGTAACCAGCTCATGAACCATCACATGATCGGTCAATTACTGCAAGCACGTTACCAAATCGTCCAAAGCCTAGATGCAGGGGTATTTGGACAGACATACATCGCCGTAGATTTAGTTGACCCGGAAAACTCTAAATGTGTGATTAAAAACCTCAAAAATAGCAGTTTTTCGCCCAGCTACTTAGATAATTTAAGATTATGCTTTCTCAACGAAACCGCAGCCCTCAACCTGCTGGGAAGCCATCCCCAAATCCCCCAATTAATCACCTGCTTTGAAGAAAATGAGCAGTTATACTTAGTACAAGAGTTTGTCGAAGGACACTCATTGAGTGTAGAATTGCCCACTCACCAATATTGGGGATGTAATTGGACTGAAATTGAAGTTGTGCAGTTTTTAGAAGATGTCTTGGGGATTTTAGAATTTGTTCACTCTCAAGGCGTTATCCATTGCGATATTAAACCAGAAAACTTGATCAGACGCACTGTTGATGGCAAGTTAGTTTTAATTGACTTTGGTTCTATCCAGTCAGTTGATTTGGGTTTAGATGGGGAATTGCCCATTGATGGGATTCCTGTCACCTCACTAGGGTACATACCGCCAGAGCAATTTATTGGTCAAACACAGCCTAACAGTGATATTTACGCTTTGGGGATCATTGCCATTCAGGCTATAACAGGTCGAGAACCACTGGAATTTCAAGTTGATCCTCAGACTAATGAAATGATCTGGCGTACTCAAGATATATCAGTTAATGATTATCTAGCTGCTGTGATCAGTCAAATGATTCGCTATGATTGCCAAGAGCGCTTTCAGTCTGCGGGTGAAGTGCTGCATATACTTAAGCAGATGTTCAGGGAAACTAAAATACAGCCTATTGCTGAAATATGCGATGAGGTGTATCAAAGGACAACAGTTGAAAGTGATGCGCCACAGCCACAATTATCCTCTGGACAATTACCGTCGTTACTGACAGGAATGAAAGTAGGTTTGGCGGCTAATTCTTTATTGATGGGATTGGGAGTATATTCTTTAATGAATAATTCTCCAGCATATTCAGAAACAGAAACTTTATATCAAGCAACAGAAGAATATCAAACAGGAGATTTACAAAAGGCGCTAGCTTTAGCTAAATCAATTCCGGCTCACAGCAATGTTTATCCAGAGGCTCAAGCTACAATTGAAGAATGGCAACACCAATGGCAATTTGCTGCAACACAATACCAAATAGCTGAACAAGCTTTGAATGAGCGCAGATGGTCAGATGTGTTGGATGTTGCGCCCAAAGTACCAGATATTTTATATTGGCAATCTAAAGTAGATAAACTGGTCAAGCAAGCACACGTCGGCATCGAAACACAAACACACAATTTGTTATCACAAGCTTACGAAAAAGCTATAGCTAGAGAATTTGCAACTGCTATAGAATATCTGCGTCAAATTCCTCAAGAAAGTTCGGCTGGTGCTTTGGTTCAGCATAAATTGGCTGAGTATAGTGAAAAGCGGCAAATTAGAGCCGCCTATTTTTTACATAATGCTAATCTCAAAGCCTCTATGGGCGATTTTAATGGGGCTGTAAAACTTCTTCGCAAAATTCCGCAAAATACTCCCGTTTACGCTCAAGCTCAGGCTAAACTCAATGAATATACTCAAAAACAGCAAATACAAACTCAAAATAAAACTGTGGCGTTAAATTCCACAACTACTAGAAATAGAAATTTTCATGCAGAAAATCATCTCCAAGAGGTGAATATTCGTTAATATTGCCTGTAAATACAAACATTGCTTCACATCCCTGACTTCTTGAAGCAGTCGGGGATCTTTATATTTGTAAATTATTAGTTCTCAGAATTGGGAATTGTGGGTACGATTATCGGCTGTGGGTTTTCCACTGATAATTTGCTTTGAGATTGGTTCCGACCGTCAATGGCTTCGCGATAATTGGGCTTGTATTTTATGGCTTGATCATAAGATTTGATCGCCTCTTTATATCGTTGCAAATTAAATAAAGCATTGCCTCTGCTGTACCAACTTTCAGCATGGTTGGCTTGATAACGAACGGCTTTATCGTAAGATGCGATCGCTTCCTGATATTTCTGTAAAATATATTGGGAATTTCCTAAATTATACCAAATTTGATAATCATTTTCTTTAATCGCTGCGGCTTTATTATAAGATTGTATTGCTTCTTCATAGCGTTGGCTTTGATGCAACGCCCAACCCCGACTATACCATGATTGGTAATCTTTAGGGTTATTTTTTATTGCTTGGTCAAATGATTCAATTGCCTGCGGATAGCGTCGTAAAGTAATCAGAATATTACTTCTAGAAAACCAAGCCGGGTAAAAATTTGGTCTGTATTGTACTGCTTTATCATATGCTTTCAAAGCAGAATCAAATCGATTTAAATTGAATAAAGCATTCCCTAGACTATACCAAGCTTGCCCATAGTCTGGCTTAAATTCAATAGCTGTTTCGTAGGCAGTAATGGCATCATCATATTGCTTTAAGCTATGAAATGCTAAACCCTTACTATACCAAGCTTGATAATAGTTAGGTTGCAACTCCAGAGCTTTTTCATAAGATTCGATAGCATTATTATATTGCTGTAACTTACTAAAAGTTTCTCCTTTAGCATTCCAGACCTCTGGAGAATTAGCATCTAGTTGTAATGCTTTGTCAAAAGATGCGATCGCTTCGGGATAGCGCTGTAAAGTTTGCAGGACAAAGCCGCGACCAATCCATGCTTCTAAATAATCTGGCTGGATTTGAATTGCTTGGTCGTATGCTGCTAGCGCTTCCTCATATTTTTTCAATTCCGACAGTGTTTTACCTTGACCACTCCATCCTGGAACAAAATCTGGATTAATATTCACTGCCTCTTGATAAGCGGCTAGGGCATCTTGATAGCGCTGTAAGTCAAACAGCGTACTTCCTTGTTGAGATAATGCGATCGCGTTATTTGCATTAATACTATTAACAATAAATACAGATGCTACACCGCTGGCTCCAATTAAAAATATGACTAACGATAGCTTAATAAGTATACCTTTTTGATACTTACTAAGTTTAAAATTGTTGAATAACGGATCAGGTTTGAGTGACAAGCCAGAACTTAGCAGCAAAGGAGGACTCAAAACGATAGTCCCAGATGACGGTAGCATTAATTCTTGCAGCTTTTCCAATGCCACAGTTGCCGAAGCATAGCGTTGCCGGAAATCATAACGCACCATTTTATCGAGAAATTGGGCAAATTCTGGCGACACATTAGCCTGATTCTGCCAGATAAATTCATTGGTATCAATATCGATTTCTAGCTGAGTTGGTGATAATCCGGTGACGGCTTGAATGGCAATTATCCCCACCGCATAGATATCACTGCTAAACTTTGGTGTCCCCTGGGCTTGTTCTCCGGGTAAATATCCGGGAGTGCCGATCGCCACAGTTGATTTAGTTTGACCTCCAGGGCTAATGATCTGGGTAGCGATTTGCTTCACTGCCCCAAAGTCAATTAAAACTAACTTGCCATCTTCCTTGCGTCTGAGTAAATTTCGCGGATTCACATCGCGGTGAATCACCTTTTCTTGGTGAACAAATTCTAAAATTGACAAAATTTCTTGGATTAGAGAAATCACCTCTTCTTGACTGAGGATTTTTCCTGGCGCTAATTCTTGACTAAGGTCATGACCTGCGATGAATTCTTGTACCAAATAGAACTCCGCATTTTCTTCAAAGTACGCCAAAAGTTGGGGAATTTGGTCATGAATACCTAATTTATAGAGAACCTGCGCTTCCGTATCAAATAAACGCCTAGCCGTCTCCAAGTTCACTGGATCAGTAGCTTGGGGTTTGAGTTTCTTGACCACACACTGAGGTAATCCCGGCAAGTGAGTATCACTTGCAACAAAAGTTTCACCAAATCCCCCATCTCCCAAGTGGCTAATAATTTGGTATCTTCCAACAAGTGTGTTTCCCAGCATCTCGTTTGCCTAGTTGAGTGCATTGTGACCTGATTCCAATCTTGCCACAAATTAATTGAAACAGGGGGATGGGGCCAGATGAGGGAGAAACTTTATGCAAAATTTAAAATTTAAAATCCCAAATTCAGATGATTCCTATTAGTGATAGTATTCGCCTGCGTCATCAACCAATTATTAGTTATTGGCTGATTGGCATTAACATTGTGATATTTTTATGGCAACTAAAACTAGAGGTGAGTGGGGAATTAGGAGGTTTCATTAATAGTTGGGGTTTGATTCCCGTCCAGATTCATAGTGCAATTACCAATGCCATCCACATTAATCCCGCCGCTTGGGTAGTTGTTGTTTGGCGTTCAGCTTCCCTCTTTTTGGCGATGTTTCTCCACGGTAGTTTTAGTCAAATTTTGGGCAATCTGCTATTTTTATGGGTTTTTGGTAAAACTGTCGAAAACGTGATTGGACGGGGACATTTTCTCGGATTGTATTTGGGTGCGGGAATGCTGACCGGAATAGCACAAGTTATTTTAGAACCGAGTTTGAGAATACCATTAATTGGCTCAAATGGAGCGATCGCCGCAATTTTAGGAGCATACGTCTGCAAGTATCCTCAAGTTAAAATCGACACAATTATGCCACTTCTAATTGTGTATATCCCTATGGAACTGCCGGCATACTTTTATCTGTTTTTGTGGTTTATCCAACAGTTATTTTACGGAATTGGCAGCTTAAATATTCCTCCCTCTGGTGTCAATTCACCGAGTCTGGCCTACTGGGCGCAACTGCTGGGATTATTTATTGGTGCAGCTTTGATGAAATTCAATCAAGCATCCCGTCGCTAATACCAATTATTTGTGAGGCTGCATATTATTTTACTCCACCCCTTACCCCGCAAAAATCCGTTTCCCTCCTCGCTTGCGGTGAGGGTTAGGGAGGGGTTCTTTTTATGCATCTTTATATAAAATTGGTATAACCTGATTGATCACTGATAACTGCATTACCAAATTAAACAGGAACGGCAATACCGCGCACGAAAATATCTACACAGGTTTCAAGATAATCCTGATAACTGTAGCTATTCTGGTGATATTTTACGGTGTGGCAGAGCATTCCAGCTAATAGCATCCCTGTAAACATATCAACTGCCGGCACAGGATCAAGTTCAAGTCTCACAGTACCTCGTTTCTGACTAGATTGCAGGTAAGCAACCAATTTGTCACCTAAAGGCTTGGCGGCTTCTTGAATTATCTGTCTAGCGGCTTCCGGATGACGTTTCGCTTCCCCAATGAAAGTCCGAATCAAATCTTCGTGTGCTTCCAGCATGGCGTTGTAAAGTTGGGCATACTTTTTTAAATCAACGCCAAGATTTTGTGTCCAAGCTTCGGGGTGAGCGAGAGCTTCTGTCTGGAGGGCTGAGGCATTTTCAATTACTGCCCTGAGAAGTTGTTCTTTGCTAGCAAAGAGGCGAAATAACGTCACCTCATTCACTCCGGCGACACGAGCTATTTCACGAGTAGTTGCTCCTTGAACACCTAAACTAGCAAATACCTGTGAGGCAGCTTCTATCAAACGTGTACGGGTAAGAGCGGATGAGCGGATAGTTTTATTCATTTGCTTGCAAGTACTTACTTAGCTAGTATTACATTTTGTAAAAAATGTTGCGAAATGAGTCAAACAAGTTTACACAGTTTTACTAAACTTAAAGTATCTCTTGATCAAGCTGTAGTTAAAATTTTACTCATTTTGGTAACTGGAACAATAATCCCAGTTCTTAACTGATGAGGCGCTCTTTTGATAGCAGTAAATCCCAGTCGCAAATAAAATCCTTCAGCATAAAGACTAGCAGTTGTTATCACTTGATTTATACCTAGATCAGCTGCTTCTTGACAAAAATGTGTAACTAAAGCTCGCCCTATGCCTTGACCTTGATAATAAGGATGCACATATAGTGCAATCAGTTCATCAACCATGAAACTAGCAAAACCTGTGATTAGATTATTCTCAACAGCAACCCAGAAAATTTCGGCTTGCATATTCTGCAAAATATTTTTACCATTAGGCTTGTCGCGATAATTCCGCCAAGCTAACAGCTGTTTTCTGGTGTAAAAAGTTGTGGGAAGAGCTTTGATGGCAGCAATATGAATTGCACTCATCACCCACGCGTCCGTTTCTTCGGCGAGTCGCAGAAATATTTTATGATCGCTCATAATTGTACGATTCGTGATGCGTAAAGCCCCCTGAATTTTATTCGGGGGATGTAAGCGAATAACCGAATTTATTCGGTGGTGATACAATAATAGTGTTCGCTGGCGCGAAGTAAAATTCCGGGGTGAACACCTCATGGGCAGGGCGTTGTCCATTGGGCGAGGCGATATAAGACGGGCTACGCCTGCAATTGCTGTTTGAACCCAGAATCCCCCGTCATTTATGCGGGGGAGTATGTCAATATACTCACTGGCAAACTGCTGTATATTAACAATTCCCAGCCCCAGGCTAAAGCCTGTGGGCTGATGCTATTTGTCTGTCTCTGTCGTTGTTTGTGTCTCTGTCGTTGTCTGTGTTTCTGGCTCTGTCTCCTTCTCAGCCTCTGGTGACTGCTTTTTGAGAACTGGCTTTGGCAGATTAATACTGGGCTTGGGATGATCCTTTTTGGATGGTTGCGGGAATGTGGCTTTATTCTTTTTAGACTCTTGTAGCGCTGTAGCTTTATCCTTTTTGGATGCTTTGAGAAATCTCGGTGCAGTTTCTTGGGGTGGAGCTAATAGTGCCACAAAACCGAAGACATTACGCCCCGGTAAAAATTTGGCTTTCAAGGAGACAAATACCGGATGTCCTTGGTCTTCTTTTTCGGCCTTCGGATTAAATCTGAAGGGTTTAACTGGCGAGTCTTTCCAGAACAAAGGTAGATGACTAGCCTTCATAAATTTCACCTTTCTCGTTGGCTCGGCCTGCTTAATATATTCGAGTCGTTCACGAGTAAAATTGCGGAAAACCGAAATGCAAGGAGTTTGACAGACGGGTATAAATTGCCATAGTCCTGAGAATTTAAACTCGTTGTCTTCTAATTCTGCGGAAACTGTCTGTTGTTCTCGCCCCCTATCAAAGCCAACTAGCTGAAAAGTCATACTATGCGGTTGTTCTTTACGCGGAAAATGAATGGCTTTCGGATAAACAACGAGCCTAAAAGTACGGTTTCCAGTAGTTTCTATTTCTTTGGTGAGAGCGTCAAATACTTTGCGTTTTTGGGGAATATAGAAAAGCGGGTACTCCAAATTACCAATGGTAACTGTGTTTTTACCATCTTCATTTAAGTTGACATCCCCAACAATTACCCCAATAGCTTGAAATATTGCTCCCGACTCTTCAATCTCTTCCTGAGTTTCAGTCTCAATATTTACTTCTTCAGGTTCAGGTGGGGTTTGAAGTTGAGTTTCAGCCTCATTTGGCTCATTGGGGGTAGGTTCAGTAGATGACATAATTGTTAGTTTTTTTGTTCGAGCAATAATTTTTTGAGATCCAGGCGGCATTGGACAGGATGAAAAAATGCCATAAGTACATACGAAACAATGTTACATACAAGTTGCTAGACTATACTTGGTAGGAAGGTAGTGACCGATGGAACAATTCTGCCAAGGCAAAAGCTAGCTTATGCTAACACCAACTAACTACTTTTCAGCTAACCCTCTCTCTATCCGGTTTGGGAATTGGCACTGACTCAGTAAATCATTTTAAAGCCTCTGCCTACGAATTACGAATTACGTAAAGCCTGCGGCATAGCTGCGCTGAGAGCGTAACGGGGCGGAGCATCATTACGAATTAGTATGCACCATGACCAAGTACTTCCGCTCCCATATCGATGCAATGGCTAGTTATGTCCCAGGTGAACAGCCTCAACGTGGGATACAGATGATCAAACTCAACAGTAATGAAAATCCCTATCCTCCCTCGCCTGCGGCGTTAGCCGTGCTGAGGAATATTGAGGGGGAGTGGTTACGACGGTATCCAGAACCGTTAGGGGGAGAATTCCGGCGAGCTGCAAGCAAGGTTTTGGGCGTTCCTAGTGATTGGATCATTGTCGGTAATGGCAGTGATGAAGTTTTGAATTTAGTAATTCGAGCCTGCACTGAGGCTGGGAGAAAGGTAGTTTACCCGATACCAACTTATGTATTATATGTGACTTTAAGCCAAATGCAGGCGGCGGAAGTGGTGGAAATTCCTTATGGTAAAGGTTACCAGTTACCCCTGGATGAATTAATTGCTGCTAATGGGGCTGTGACATTCATCGCATCGCCTAATAGTCCGTCGGGACATATAGTACCCATTGATGATTTACGACAACTAGCAAGCCGTTTATCTGGGGTTTTGGTGATTGATGAAGCATACGTAGATTTTGCTGAGGAAAATGCACTGGCTTTGGTGAAGGAATACGAGAATGTAATTGTCATTCGCACACTTTCTAAGGGTTATTCTTTGGCTGGATTACGCCTGGGCTTTGGTGTGGCTAATCCCCAGTTGTTGCATGGATTGTTTAAGGTCAAGGATAGCTATAATATTGATGCGATCGCCTGTGCATTAGGAACTGCTGCTATTACTGATCAAGCTTATAAAGATGCTTGTGTAGCCAAGGTTAAAGCATCGCGGACTCAACTAGCGACGGACTTAAAACAATTAGGTTTCCATGTTTGGGATTCCCAGACTAATTTTTTGTTGGTACAGCCTCCCCAAGAAAATGCCGAATATCTCTATCAACAGCTCAAAGAACGACAAATTTTAGTGCGCTATTTTCCCCAGCCAGGACTGGATAATAAGTTACGCATTACTATTGGCACAGATGCCCAAAATCAAGTTTTAGTAGAGGCACTGAGTCAAATTTGTTCGTAGTCAGGTCTTTACTCCTGTTTTTTAATATACTCAATCACAGCATGAGCGATCGCTTGATTGCCATCTTTAGCCAGAGGTTGGGATTGCTTTGGTGGTTGGGGTGCTTGATGCAGAAAATCCCAATTACCTGCAAAAAATTCTGTTGGTGTGAGAATTTGATGTTGATTGTAATTAATAATACCTTCTAACAAAAAAGGAGCTTCAGCAAAGTCATCTCGCGGAATTGTCACCATAGGTATATCCAGTTTTGCCGTTTCCGAAAAAGTGCTGTAACCAGGTTTAGAAACAACACGCCCGCAAATAGGCATAAAATCCACAGGGCGATATTTTTTGTCGCTAATTTTCCAGACATTAGGTAAATCAGGAGCAGATTTATCAAAAACAATAAATTGCCAATCGGGAAAATGCCGTAAATTTTCGTATGGAATTTGTTGTAAACCCAAACCACCGAAGGTGAGTAAAATAGTTTTTTCTCTAGGCGCAGTGATCCCCCAAGTCGCCCGGAGTTGGTCAGCAGAGTAACGAGGAGAACCACCAGTTAAGCCAATATCTGTAATATTACTGAAAGCTGACATGGGTTCGTGGAAAGGTAATCGAAACAAACGTTCGGACTGGGAATAACATTCACTAATCCAATCAGCAATGGTCTTAAATTCCTCTCCCCAATCTCGATAGATTAAGTCCCAGCCAAAATTACTCATCATCCAACAGGGAATATTTGCCGCTTTGCCAAATAAAGGCGCTAAAAAAGGAATATCTGCCAAGATTAAATTCACGCGATTTTGGCGGATAAAATTGACTTCTGAGGCTATGAGAGAATTTTGATTTTTTTGAATATCCCGCAATTTGGCTAAAGTTGCAGGTTTATCCATTGTCAAGCTATCTGCCTGCACGACACCCAAATCAAAAGCGCGGGGACGATGAATAAAATCGCCTTCTATGTAGCACTCTAGCAACCACCGGGGGGCAGTTGTCACCATAATCAGCAAAACTTCAGGACATAATTTTTGAATTGTTGATGCTACTGATGCTGTGCGAGTAGCATGACCAAAGCCGTGGTTAGTGATTGCTACGTATAAAATTGGGCGCATAATTCGTAATTCGTAATTCGTAATTCGTAATTACAGCAATTTTCAGCTAAATGAACCACATTTTTATATCTCACCCAAAGGCGCATACCGCAAGCGGAACCCGCAGGGTAGGCGCAAAGGAAGGAAGAAATACAGATGTCAGCGTGTGGTCTAAATTTATGAAAACTGCTGTAAAACTGGGGATTAGATACTATAGCGTTTTGCAAATCATATTTCTTTTTCATCTCCCTCAAGTCACCCTCCTCGCTTGCGGGGAGGGGTTAGGGGTGGGGTTTTTTATGGACATGAAAAAGACGCTTTGTTTATCAACATTACATCTGGAGAAACTTTTGTACACCCTCAATTAATTGGTCGATTTCTGACACCAAAGTTAAATAATGGACAGTGGCGCGGATACAGTCAGGATCGGCAATTGTACGCGTTAATATTCTTTGTGATTCTAAGAATTGCACTAACTTAAAATGCACTCGCGATTGTGGCTGGGTGAGTTGGAAGGAAACTATCCCGCTTTCGGGTGGGGAGGTTCGCAGACATTGGACTTCGGGTAACGCGGCTAATCTTCGCCAAAGATACTCACTGTTACGGCAGATTTGCTGATAACGTTCTTGTGCGGTTCCCCATTGCTGATGAATGGCGATCGCCTGGGTTAAACCAACATACAATGGAGTCGCTGAGGTTGACACTTCATATCTTCGTCCATCGGGTTGCCACTTCACAGGTTGAGCTTGACTATCTACAACAATGCCACGCAAGCCGATAAATGTGGGTTGTAAATTTTCTCTGGCTGCGGGACGGACATATAAACCACCTACACCCGCAGGGCCACATAACCATTTGTGACCTGTGAAGGCATAAAAATCTGCCCCCAATTCCGTTAAATTTAAAGGTAATAAACCCGCAGACTGGGCAGCATCGACTAAAACCAAGGAATTATTCTTTTTGCATACTTCTACAATTTTGTCAAGCGGTAAAACTTGTCCGGTGTTCCAGAAGACATGACTTAAAATTACGAGGCGAGTATTGGGGCGTAAATGTTGAGCAATGACTGTGACGGGATCGCCAGCGTTTAAAGTTTGCTGGAGGGGACAGGTGGTAACTTCTACGGCAAATCTCCGGGCGATTTCCTGGGATGCAGCAATTACGCCTGGGTGTTCGCAGTCTGAAAGGAGGATATGGTCACCAGCCCGCCAGTCAATACCCCACATGGCAATATTGCAGCCAACGGTGACATCTTCGGTGAGGGTAATGGTTTCTGGTGGTGCTTGCAACTCAGATGCGATCGCATTTCTGACACCTTCCTTGGCTTCGGTAACTTTGGCATAGGCTTCATTTCCAAAAGGCCCAGTGTGTTGGATATCAGCTTCAATTTGAGTAATGGCATTCATCGCCCCTTGAGCCATCGGCCCTTGCCCACCATAGTTAAAATAAATCTTATTCCCTAAAGCGGGAAATTGCGATCGATGTTGAGCTAATTTAGTTTGTGCAGCCAAAATATTAGTCATAAACACTTGAAAATAGCAATTTTTTCAATTTTACAGTCTCTCACTCTCCCACTGAATCAGGAACAAGTCAAAACCCCCACATTTCTGACGAAGCCACTTTAGCTATCTGGAACATGACCAGATTTCGCTAATTCTTGTTAACTTAAAGGAATGTTAATCAATGCTGAACACCTACTGCAATATCAACGCTGTAAACGCCGACCTGTCTTAGATACTCACGGCGATAGACCTCAGCGTGATGCGCCCAATGAGTTACTGCTCAAATTACAACAAGATAAAATCGCTCATCGTCAGAGTATTTTGGCAGAGTTTTATTATCACAAACCCGATTACCCCCGTGGTGACTGGGAAGCAGGTCAAGCAGCAACTTTGGAATTAATGCAGCTTGGGGTTGAGTACATTTATCGCGGCGTACTGTTAAGCGATGATCCCGATTTAGCAGATCCGGAAAATCAAGATGTTTCCCTATCCCTGGAATACAATCTTCTCAGCCGTCCCGATTTACTGGTAAAACAGCCGGGACAGTCACGGTTTGGCGATTGGATGTATGTACCGGCAAATATCGAATTGGGTAAGCGTCCTAAGCAGGAATATCAGGTGGTGGCGGCGTTTCACGCTCAAGTCTTAGCCAAGGTACAGGAAATCACGCCGGAAATAGCTTGGCTGGTGTTGCGTACCAAACAAAGAGATTATGCGGTGGATTTAGGCAAATGGATACCAAAAATGCAGAGCATTTTGTGGGAGTTTATCCAAGCATTAGAGTCCCCAGAACCACCAGAAATATTTATTTCTCGCCAAAAGTGCAATCTTTGCCATTGGTATAATCAATGTTATGCGATCGCGCAATCACAGCAACACCTTTCTTTGTTACCAGGAGTTACACCTGTTCGCTACAATCAACTCCAAGCTTTGTCTATTCATACAGTGGAATCTCTCGCTCATACCAGCCCCCTCATCCTGGAAAACCTTCCTGGTTTTGACAGCCTAGTAGCACCCAAGATGATCATACAAGCCCAATCTGTACTGCAAAAACGACCGTTGATTTTACCTCATCCGTTACCAACAGAGGATATTACATTTACGGCTCCTGTAGAGCTTTATTTTGATATTGAAGCCCAGCCAGATTTGGATTTAGATTATCTTTTAGGGATTTTGGTGGTTGATAAGCAAGCCAAGACAGAAAAATTTTATTCCTTTCTCGCGGAAAAACCAGAAGAAGAAGCCTTAATTTGGCAGCAATTTTTAGATTTGGTTTGGCAATATCCCGAAGCACCAATTTATCATTTTTGTGTGTATGAATTGGATACAGTTAAACGCCTGGCGAAACTCTACCAGACTCCCAATTCTTCAGTACGCCCTGTATTAAATCGGTTTGTGGATGTATATGAACAATTAACCAAAAGTGTCGCTTTACCCATAGAAAGCTATGCCCTGAAAGCCATTGCTCGTTGGTTGGGCTTTGAGTGGCGGGAAAAAGAAGCAAGCGGTGCTAAATGTATTTACTGGTATGATCAGTGGTTAGAAACAGGCGATCGCACTTTACTGGACGTGATTCAAAGTTACAACGAAGATGATTGTCGCGCTACCCGTACTGTCAAGGATTGGCTGGTGCAATTTGTGGAAAATGAAGCCAGTTGGCGACTTTTTTAATTTTTATGTCCATAACAAAAAATTAATAACATCGCAAATTTGCTGACGAACTTCAGGTAAAAGACATGGATTATCCTCAAGCGACCATATTAAAGCGCAAGTATCAAGCAATAGTTTCATTACTCTTCTATACCAAATTCAGAAAGAATATCGCTTGATAATTCGTCGAAAGCATCTGGCATTTTGACTTTTTCTTTCCATACACCTAAAGGACGCTCAGGTTTTTGATCTGAGGAAAACTTTTGATTTAGAGGGTCTTTCAATTGTTTTAATTGTTCTAGAACTAAACCTAAATTATCCATAGCTTCTCGATTGATATATAGGAATCCGGTTTGATTTATGAAAAAAATTAAGTATTGTAGGGTGCGTTAGGATGAAATCCGTAACGCACCATTATTAAGGCTTTGGTGCGTTACGCTGCGCTAACACACCCTACGTTTTTGTTCAATAATCAAATAGTAGTCCTATATAAATTAGAAACAAAAGTAAAATTCTCGTAAGATTAACGATTATTAGCGGTAAAAAAAATTTAACCTTTGTTCTATTCCTATTTTATTCTATCTATTAGGATTGACAGCCGAGAATCAAACAACTAACCTGTGCGGGTGGTTATGCCAACGCTCATGCGGTACTGATTCCTCCCGCATAGATTCTGGTGCTGTGAGTATCTGATCAATTCTCATCACCTAACTCCTGAAATAAAAAAGGGTTTTGTAGATAAAATGTTCTACTTATAGTGGATTGTGATATTTTTTTGTGAAATAAAAATTAATATAGTTTATATAAAGTTAACCAACTAGCTAAATCAGGAGAGGAAATTTGAACACTCCCCGCATTGTTATAGTTGGCGCTGGATTTGGTGGATTGCAAGCTGCCCAATCTTTAGCTAATTCTGGAGCAGATGTATGTTTAATTGATCGTCATAATTATCACACCTTTGTACCACTACTGTATCAGGTAGCGACAAGTCAGTTAGAACCAGAGTATATTGCTTACCCCATTCGCACGATTGTGAGACGATTCTCTGGGAAATCACAAAAGCACAAGCCCAAAACTCGGTTTTTATGGGCTGAGGTGCAGCGAATTGATTTTTCCGCCCAGATTGTGGAAACAGATCGTTGTGCGATCGCCTATGATTTTCTTGTACTGGCGACTGGGAGCAAAACCCAGTATTTAGGTGTGACTGGCGCGTCAGAATATGCCTTTCCCATGAGAAATTTAGAAGAAGCCATCAGATTACGCAACCGGATTCTTACTTGTTTTCAACTCGCTAGTCAGGAATCTGATCCAGTTATCCGCGAACAACTACTGACATTTACCATTGTCGGCGGTGGCGCAACCGGGGTAGAAATGGCTGGGGCTTTGATAGAAATGCTGCGAGGTAAATTTCGCCGAGATTATCCCACACTAGATTTACAACAAGTGAGATTAATCGTCATCCAGTCAGGCGATCGCTTATTAGCCGAACTACCCAAAAAACTGGGAGTCTATACTTACAAGCGTTTAAGTCAGTTAGGAGTAAAAATATACCTACAAACGCGAGTTAGCCAAGTCACCACAGAATCTGTACATCTGCAAAACAACGAAGTAATTCCCACCGCAACAGTCATTTGGACTGCGGGGTTAGAAGCCAACTCTCCCGAAACCTCAGCAGACATATCCACAGCCAAGAAAGGCAAACTATTAGTTCATCCCACCTTACAACTACTAGAACAACCCAACGTCTATGCTATTGGGGATTTGGCCTATATAGAGCAAAGTGGTAAACCATTAGCTGGGGTTGCACCAGAAGCACTTCAGCAAGGTGTAACTGTCGCCCGAAACATTCAACAACAGCTGCGAGGTAAATCACCAAAACCCTTTAGTTATTTCAACAAAGGTAGATTAGCAATTATTGGTTGCTATTCTGGGGTAGGAAAAATTGGCAACTTTGCATTTACAGGCTTTTTAGCTTGGGTCATGTGGTTAGGCGTTCACTTGGTATATTTACCAGGATACCGAAGTCGCTTGCTAGTTTTACACACTTGGCTTTACACCTATTTATTAGGCGATCGCGCCGTCCGCGTAATTTTGCCCATTTAAAAACTTGACACAGCAATCAAAATCTGCAATTGCCATTAATCATACTTGGAGTTACAGCGATGAATAATCAGAAAAATTACATTAGCCTCAAACCACAAGATATAGCGATCGCTTATTTATTGCTGCGAATCCTCATTGGCGTAAATTACTTTAATCATGGATTTACCCGCATCTTCGATATCCCCGGATTTGCGGAAGGGATAGTCGAGCAACTCAAAGATTCTTATTTTCCCGAATTTATGGTGAGAATTAACTCCTACCTTGTTCCTCCTGTGGAATTAATCGTGGGAATATTAATCACCATCGGTTTAGCAACTCGCAGCGCCCTGATCGCCACATTTATCCTGATGATTATCCTGAAAATGGGTGTTACCTCAGTCCAAAACTGGGGTGCGGCCACATCAATGCTGACTTACGCTCTTGTGCTGTTTATTTTACTTGCTGGACACAGCTTTAATATTTACTCACTCGATCACTGGAGAAACAACAAACAAACCACTATAGACTCTGCAACCTCTAAGCCACAGAGTCCCAATAATTTCTCTCTATTCTTCAGTAAATTTACCAAAAAACGCCGCAGACAGCATCGTTCTTACCTACGCTAGGTTTAAATTTCATTCATGTCCCCCTCATCCCTTACCTACTGTGTACACACATCCTGAGCCAAAGAGAGTTTCCAGTCCTAAAAACCGAATTTAACTGTAAATCCAGTTCCCCTCCTCGCTTGCGGGGAGGGGTTAGGGGTGGGGTGTTATTACACAAACAAACGAGAATTTACCAACTTCTGTGTACACCGTAGACTTGCGGGGTGGGGTTTCCGCACAATTAATCAAAACCAGATGAAACTAATTAAAAAATTTTCACTCTTCCCCCGAATTATTTACATCAGTATTGCCATTGTAATCATCAGCTTCTTCTTTACAAATTCCTATACAAACGCTGTAGAAATTAGTAAAATTGAATTTATTGGAGAAGCCACATTATCTCAAAGATTAACTTTCAAAGATACAGAAATAGGCGGTTTATCTGGAATCACCTACGATGCCAAAAACGACCTTTATTATGCTATTTCTGATGACCGCAACGAAAAAGCTCCGGCTCGATTTTACACCCTAAAAATCGACTTGAGCAAAGGTATACTAGAAAATGGCAATGTTATTCCTGTAGCTGTAACCACGCTCTTAAATAAAGATAATCAACCCTTTTCTGTCGGGGAAACCGATACAGAGGGGATTGCTATAACTAACCAGGATACTGTCTTCATTTCTTCTGAAGGCGATGTCAGAAACTTGATTAATCCTTTTATTCAAGAGTTCTCCCTTTCTTCTGGTAAATTACTCAGAACATTATCCATACCAAATAAGTTTTTACCAGATAAAAACGGTAAGCAGGGTATCCGCAACAACTTAGCCTTTGAAAGCCTCAGCATCACACCCAACAATCAGCATTTATTCACAGCCACAGAAAATGCTCTGATTCAAGATGGGCCAGCCGCTAAACCCACTCTTGGTAGCCCTTCCCGGATTTTGCAATACAATCTGCTCACGAATTTACCAGAAAAGGAATTTTTGTACCAAACTGAACCAGTTGCAGAAACCCTGAATTTCATTGGTAGGTTTGCTAGTGGCTTACCTGACTTATTAGCTTTAGATAATCAAGGACACTTTCTCAGTATAGAACGGTCTTTTACTGGCTTGGGTTTTGCGGTTTTCCTCTTTCAGATTTCCTTAGAAGATGCTGATCAAATTCAGAATATCGACAGCCTTTTAGCGGTTGACTCCCAGAACATTAAACCAGTCAAGAAAAAATTGCTATTAGATTTGAGAACTCTAGATGTATTATTAGACAATATCGAAGGCTTAACCCTCGGTCCTTCGCTACCTGATGGACAGCGCTCATTAATCCTGATTAGTGATAATAATTTTAATTCCCTGCAACGTAACAAAATTCTAGCTTTTAAAATTAAAATAGAATCACCAATCATCCGATTTTTCCGCCGTTTAATTCCCAGCTTTCAGCGCTAAATCATCATAAAATGGTAATGTATGGCAAATCTGTGATTTCCATTTTATTACTTTATCAGTAAGCCCTCAGATCATTAGCGCATCTATGGCTAAACCACGCCAGCTATCACCCAGAATTGGGACAATTTAAACTTAATGAATTATTTTATAGCGTAAATCCAGATATGCTAGAGCCAGAAACTGAAATAGACCTTTATATTGGCAAATTTTTAAACAATCGCTATTTAATCAAAGATTTGATTGGTAAAGGAGGAATGGGTAGAGTTTACCTAGCAGAAGATTTAGCCAAAGGCCGGATGCAAGTTGCTGTGAAAATTCTGATCATGAGTCTAGGAAATGAGAAAATTTCCCAACGCTTTGCTAGAGAAATTTTTATTAGCGCTCAACTTGGCCGTAAAAGTAAAAATATTGTCCGGGTTTTGAGTTATGGGATGACAGATGATAAAATTCCCTTTTATGTGATGGAATATCTTCAAGGTAAAAATTTGAAGAAAATCATCAAAGTTCAGCCACTAACAATCAAAAAATTTCTCTATATTTGTTATCAAATTTGTTTAGGTTTACAGTACGCTCACCAAGGTATCAGTTTTAAAGACAAAATTTATCCAATTTTACATCGAGACATTAAACCAGAAAATATATTTATTACTCAAAATGCTAAAAAAGACGAAGTTGTGCGGATTCTTGATTTTGGTATTGCCAAGTTTTTAACTGAGCGCAGTGGTAACACACTTACCGATTCTTTTATTGGTAGTTTACCTTACTGTTCTCCAGAACATATGGAAGGACGTAAACTACTGGATGTCCGCTCTGATATTTATAGTTTGGGCGTTTTGATGTTTGAGATGCTCACCGGTAAACATCCATTCTCCACACAAACTAACTCTTTTGGTAGTTGGTATCAGGCTCATCACTTTCAAGCACCACTAGCATTTGAGGAAGTGAACTCACAGGTAAAAATTCCCTTAGAGTTACAAAAATTAGTCTTGAGTTGTTTAGCAAAAGAAGTTAGCGATCGCCCGCCAAATATTGGTGAAATTATAGAAACATTCAAACGAGTTAAATTAGCACTTATTCACAGTCAGACTGTCAACAATAGCAAAATTCAGCCAGCTTTATCTTCTGTACAATTAGTACCTGTAACTACAGTATCAGAAAAAGAGTGTTTCCAGAAAACTTGGCCGAAAAATAAACCAATTGCTTCTATTGGTTTTCCGAGTTTGTTACATAGCAATCAAGGTGTATTACCAACTTTTTGGGCTATGTTACCCCAAGAAGAAATTTCCCAATTGATTGATCAAACTCATAGCACTGAATTTATCGCCAAAATGAATATCTACCCGATGCTATTGTGGGTAACGGTGCTATCTAATGCCCAGATTCCTCTGACACGCTGGCTATCTTTTTTCCTAGACATGAAAGATGAGCGAGGACAAAAAATAGTCGAAATTTTGGCAGATACAGGCTACTATCATCTGCTATTTTTTGCGATGGAAGAACCGAGTGATTGCGCCCATGTCATGACATTAACTTTAACTGCCAACCAGCGTCAACAACTTACCGATTGGCTAGTGCTTAATGAAAAATCCACTGAGTTGATTTCTCCTAGCCAAGCCAAAACTCTGTTGAAAACCGAATACAAAAGATTAAAATTTGAAAGACTAAACAAAATCTCAGCCAATCCTCCAATGGAAAAAATACATTTAAAAAGCTGGGTTTCTGATGTATTTTGTAAATTTTTGCAAAATTTCTCTTCTAAGTAAAAACACTGCTAATTAATTAGTAAAAATAATTATAGTTTAAAACTATATAATTTATAAGTGTGGCAACAAAAGAGGGTTTAAAAGTGAATCACAGTGCATTTGCTTCTCCAAACAATACAGGTTTGCTTGCCAATCGTTATCAACTCCGGGAGTTGATTGGTAGAGGGGGAATGGGTGAAGTTGTTTTAGCTGATGATATTGTGCTAGGTGGAATCCCCGTGGCTGTCAAATTCCTTTCTCAAACTGTTTCCAGTGCCAAAATGAAACAGGATTTTCTTCGTGAAGCTTTGATGAGTGCAGCATTGGGTCAAAAAAGCCTACATATCGTGCGGACGCATGATTATGGTGTCAGTGAAACTGGGAAACCTTTCTATGTGATGGAATATCTCAATGGCAAGAGTTTAAAAGATTTAATTCCGCTGTCTTTGCCCAAGTTTTTGACTCTGGCGCGGCAAATTTGTTTGGGTTTACAATGCGCTCATCAAGGGATTAATGTTGATGGCAAAATTTATCCTTTAGTTCATAGAGATATCAAGCCCGCTAATATATTAGTTGTTCCTGACCCCATATTGGGACAATTAGTTAAAATCTTAGATTTTGGCATCGCCAGATTTTTAAATTATACCGCCACAATCAGCACAAATGAAGGATTTAATGGCACTCTGCCCTACTGTTCTCCTGAAGAATTAGAAGAGGGAGAATTCGATAGTCGCTCGGATATTTATAGTTTGGGTGTGATGATGTTTGAGATGCTCACCGGTGCTAAACCTTGGGAGCCTGAAACAAATTTATTTGGGGCTTGGTACAAAGCACATCACTTTGAAGCACCGCGAGCGATCGCAGATGTGAATCCCCAACTCCAGGTACCTCAGCAGATCAATGATTTAATCATGGCTTGTTTGGCTAAAACACCAGGCGATCGCCCCCAAGACATGGCAGAAATATTGCAAGTCTTGAATAGTGTAGATAAATCCATCTCTCCTGGTCATTCTCTAACTCTCGGATCTAAATCGACCCAGAATAAACCTGTCGTTTCTGATTTACCACCAGACATAGAAAAAAAATGTTGGCAACTGACATGGCCGGAAAACAAACCTATTCAGGAAATTGTTTTTTCTCAGTTTCTAGATACTGCACCCGCAAGTGTAGCCACAATCAGGCTAATGTTGTCTCAGCAAGAAATCCATAAACGTGCGGTTTCCCAGCTTCGCAACCAGTTTATTTGGCTGAAATCTCCTCATCCGATGTTGCTGTGGGTGACAATCATCTCTACTCCAGGATTGGCTTTGAAGTGGTTACCCTGTTACCTAGATATGCAAAATCCCCAAAATCATCAACTAGTATATTCATTAGTTGAGTATGAACGTTATCCGGTGATTTGCTTTACCCTGGAAGCACCCCATAACTGCGCCAAAGTTCTCAGCAGCTACATCGAACTTCCGAAGAGACAAATGTTGAAAACCTGGGTAGAACAGAGTAAAAGCCTACCGCCCTCATCTCAAGCTCATCTGAGCAAAAATCTTTTAAAGCAACAGTATAAACAGATGCAATCCCAGATGTTTGAAGAAATGGCATGAACGCCCTAGTACCGCAGGGCGGAAGTCAAAAGTCAAAAGTCAAAAGTCAAAAAACTTATTCTATAGGCTTTTCATTGATTTTGAATGGTCTGTCTATTTACGCCGTGCTGTCCTAGCTCGGTGCGGAAGTAAAAAAGCTGTTATTTGCTGTGTTCTGGGAAAAAGTCCTCAAATGTGCTAAGTTAAAGTTGTGAAGTTAGGTCAAAAAAAGCTGAAATAAAAATTTCTCCTTTTATCTAGAAAAAGACTTGACAAATCGCAGTCAAACAGCAACAATAGTAAAGTTGCAAATCAAGGGACTGTAGTTCAATTGGTTAGAGCACCGCCCTGTCACGGCGGAAGTTGCGGGTTCGAGCCCCGTCAGTCCCGTTCTAAGTCCGAGTAATAATTTTTGAATTCCCTAGCAGATAATATATGTCTGACTGGGGATATTTATGTATAGTCCTTAGTCCTTTATCAGGGCTTGGTATAAGCTACATTTATTATGCTTTGTGAAAGAGAGAATTAATTGTGACTGTTAGAGTCCGTATTGCGCCGAGTCCAACTGGTAATTTACATATTGGTACAGCCAGAACTGCTGTATTTAACTGGTTATTTGCCCGCCACCACGGTGGTCAGTTCGTTCTACGGGTTGAAGACACAGACCTAGAGCGATCGCGTCCCGAATATACTGAAAATATTCTGGCTGGTTTTCGCTGGTTGGGGCTGAATTGGGACGAGGGACCCTTTTTCCAATCCCAACGCCTGGATATGTATAAAGAGGCCGTAGAAAAACTTCTCGAACAAGGATTAGCTTATCGCTGCTACACAACCTCAGAAGAACTAGAAGCCCTACGAGAAAGCCAGAAAGCTAGAAACGAAGCTCCTCGTTACGATAACCGTCACCGCAATCTGACACCAGAACAAGAAGCAGCTTTTAAAGCCGAAGGGCGTAGCTGTGTAATTCGGTTCAAAATTGCCGATGGGCGAGAAATTGTCTGGAATGACCTCGTAAGGGGAACAATGAGTTGGCGAGGTAGTGATCTCGGTGGTGATATGGTCATCGCCCGCGCCGAGCAAGCAGGTATTGGTCAACCACTGTACAACTTTGTAGTTGTGATTGATGACATCGATATGCAAATTACCCATGTGATCCGGGGAGAAGACCATATCGCTAACACCGCCAAGCAAATTCTGTTATATGAAGCTTTAGGCGCAAAAATTCCAGAGTTTGCCCACACGCCTCTGATTTTGAATATGGAAGGGCGCAAGCTTTCTAAACGAGATGGGGTGACTTCGATTTCTGATTTTCAGAAAATGGGGTTCACTGCTGAAGGCTTAGTCAATTACATGACCTTGTTGGGTTGGTCACCCCCTGACTCTACTGAGGAAATTTTTACCTTAGAAACCGCTGCGAAAAACTTTAGCTTTGAGCGTGTGAACAAAGCCGGGGCTAAATTTGACTGGGCAAAATTGGATTGGTTGAATAGTCAGTATCTGCATCATATGCCCATAGATAAACTGACAGATTCAATTATCCCCTTTTGGCAAGAGGCGGGATTTACATTTGAAGGTGGACGAGAACGCCCCTGGTTAGAGCAGTTAGTTACTTTAATCAGCCAGAGTTTAACTCGTCTGGTAGATGCTGTAGATATGAGTCAACCGTTCTTCACCGCCACAGTGGAATTTAGCGAAGAAGGTAGCGAACAACTGCAAAAAGAAGGTTCAGCGGTTGCTCTTCAGGCAATTCTTACAGCCCTAGAAAATCAGCCCGATTTTTCGGAAGCAGTCGCCCAAGAGATGATTAAACAGGTAGTCAAAGAGCAAAAACTCAAGAAAGGCTTAGTGATGCGATCGCTCAGAGCTGCCTTAACTGGAGATGTTCATGGCCCTGACCTGATTCAATCCTGGTTACTCCTGAATCAAATTAATTTAGACAAGTCACGTTTAAATCAAGCGATCGCTGCTGCAAATTAGCGATCTAGGAAAGGGAAGAAGACAAGGAGAAATTTTTCATAGTTTTTCCCTCTTCTCCCCTGCTCCCTGCTCCCCTGCTCCCTGC
>NZ_CAWQOY010000164.1:0-25031 GCF_963896525.1 Nodularia sp. LEGE 04288 | reverse complement strand
GTAGCGGGGGCAGGGTTTTGGTGATTCAGGGGGGATGAAGGACAATTACAGCCTAGCTGAAACATAATAATTATATCAGTGGGGGCTGAATTACTGCGAGGGCATAGCCGGAGGGACAAGACTATGGTTAGCAAGAGTTAACAAGAGTCAACTACAGTCGGCATCGGATGAATATAAAGACGGCGTAGCCGGACATGAAAAGTAGAACAGGTTTCAATAAATGATGGTAATGGCGTAGCCAGAATGGGAGAATTATATCAACATCAGTTAAATGACGGTGGCGGCGTAGCCGGGAGTGGTCAGGGGGAAAATCAGCATCAGTTAAACGGCATTAGTAAAATGATGATAATGGCGTAGCCACATGACGGAAATTACAAGCAGCGTAGCTGGGAGTGGCGAGGGGAAAATCAGCATCAGTTAAACGGCATCAGCTAAATGATGCTGACGGCGTAGCCGCATGACGGAAATTAAAACCAGCGTAGCTGCAATCGGCTGAAATTGTAGAGTTATACAATCTCAAAAATAGGGGAAAATATATAAATTATGATGACCAATTTTATTTGATAGCAATGGTTGAGCCAAAAGATTCTGAAAAGATTACTAAGGGCAAGATTGATGAGGCAATTAGCGTCTTAAAGGAGCAAAAGCCGAAGGAACGAGAGGATGTATCAGACAAGGAAGCTGTTCGCAAGATGAGACGATACATCGAAAAGCTGACTTCTGATAAATATGGCTATACTTACGATGAAGTTTCAGAAATGTTGGCTGGGCAGGGCATCAATTTAAGTGGTAGCCGGATTAAGTATTTAATAGGTGAGTTGAGGAAAAGCACTCGTCGTCAGAAAAAGACTCTAGAGAATGAAAATTCTGGTGGGGCGAGTGGGACTACTGCGGCTCAGAAACCTGCTAGTAGCACTAAAAGCCAGAAAAAAAACCAGTAGTCAGTACAACCGGAGTTAAAGGAGTAGGTGGAGCTAAAATTCAACTAACTTCCGCAAGCTGTCACGCTCTTAACTTACAGTGACGATGACCTAAAAATTGCTATCTCTGCACTAAATTCTAGTGTGGGAAATTACTACTGCACAACTTGGCAGAAATTAGCCATGTTTAAACTAGCACTGCGATATTAACTGGCAGTGTGAGTATGAGAACTAGACATTATCTGGTCAATTTCACGTCACATCTACTGGTGTCAGTTCCGTTAACGGGAATAAAACCACTGTATGGTTAGTCAAGTTATGGCATTTTAGTTTGCCATTTAATGTCAAGCTCTGTACTAAAAAGTGTTCAGAGTCTCCCGCAACTGTCACAACACTTCCAATTAGGGATTCTATCAGGGTTTTTCTGGGCGGTTGGTTTGGATCTCCTAGATGATTATTAGTATTAAAACCTATACCAGATCCAGAAGCATCTGCTTGATTTTCCAGCCTTTCACGGCGTGAGGCACGTTGTTGTAATATGGACATCAGGTGACACCAGAGGTCAGCATCAAGTCGGAAGACTTTAATTTTTTCCCTCTCAAAACCTGGCTCAAATCTTGACCAGCGAAATGCTATTTTAATTCCCAACTGTGATAAGAGCTGATGTACAACTTGGACATCACTCATTTTGTGACTAATGGTTCGGTTGAGATGGTGGTGTATTTGTGATGCATATTGCCGGATTTTATCGGCGTAGGGTTTGAGGTCGCCTTTATTCCACTCTTTATTGGGATCTAAAAAGTCATTTAACCCAAATACCTCTCGCATCTGCCGCCGCAGTTCTGTACCGGAAATATCCCAGGGGCAAACTCCTTGATTCCATGTGGTTTGTTTCTCTAAGGATTTAGCAGTTCTGTCAACTGCTAATTCTGGTTTGAGTTGTGCTTCTAAGTTGAGCAGTTCTCCGCGTCGTCGGCCGCCCTTGTCCCAAATTACATCTTCAACTGTCAGTTCGTCTAGACAGTAGAAATCTTTGAGGTAGAATTTTTTAATTGCTAATGTTTCTTCTGGGGAGATGGATTCCAGAGATTCTAGCAGGGCAATTTCTGGGTAAGTTAAATCGGCGGCGGCGACTATGGCCTCAGCCTCCATTTTTTTAACTTCGTCTTTGGCGGACTTGAATAACTGTTTGATTTGTGAGTCGGATTGAAGATCCTCAATTGTAATCTGATGTCCTTCGTGTTTTAATCTCATCAGTAGTGCATCAGAAAGATTCATCATCGAATAATTCTGCTCGGCACTAATTCGGGCATAGAGATTGACATGGGGGTTGGATTGCCAGTCGAAATTAGCCATCTTTCCTACAATGTCAGGTCTGAGGTTGGAGCGGACTAAGCTAACGGTGACATCTGTTCTTTGTTGTAGTTGGGTTTTAATTTCTAAATAATTGCTGGAGCGAGAAACTTTACAGTAATTTGTCCCACGTTTGGCACACCAAACTACGCGGTCTACGGTGTCTCGCACACGCACTAAACATTGGGACATATCAGCGTCGGTGGATGATGCGCCGGTGAAAATTCCATAGATTTTTTCAATGAATCCTGGGATTTCGATGCTGACTCCGGTGGCGACTGTGGGTGAACAAATAATTACGTCATATAATCCTTCGGCAATTACCGCGTCGGGGTTTTTCATAAACCGTTTCTCAGCTGTATTACCACTGGTTTCGGAGTTAATCAGCAGGATTCGCAGGTGAGGGAATTGTTTTTGCAGCAGTCGCGCTGTGGTTTTGCTGGTGGCTTTGCTGTCTGTGGTGACATACAGCATCTTACCTGTTTGTAGGGAACGGGTATCAGCGATTAATTGGTTGATAACTGGTGATTTGTCTTTGGCTTGAATAAATGTAACGTGGTACGGTTGGGGTTGATAGTCGTTACGAATTAAGAAGATGGGGGCAGGCTCGGCTCGGAGTTCCCAGATGTAATTTAGGGTGGGGTTGTTTAAGTCAGCATCAGCAATAATGATTCGGCGGGCAATTCTGATTAATTCGGCGAATCTGGCTAGGAGTGCGGGGCGTTTGCCGTCTTTGTCGCAGGTGCTAGAAGTTAGTAGGTGACGAATGACTTGGACGACTTCATCAATGATTAAATCACAGCCGGCAAATTTTTGGGGATCAATGGCTAGGAGTGAATCAACACAGAAGCCAATTCTGAGGGTGTAGGCTCCTCCTTTGATAAAATTGCCGTGGAATTTATCTAAGTCGCCTCGGTAATCTACTTTTAGTCTGGGGCATAAGTTTTGGACGAGGGAAATTCTGTGTCCGGCTAATAGTGCTTTGTCGGAATGAGCTATGGCTTTGGCGATAAATTTAGTTTTACCTGTGCCTTTGCCTGAGTCGAGGGCAATGATGCCTTGTTGGGGTAATGTTTCTAGTTCTAAGGTGGATAAGTCGGCGGTGGTTAGTTTGAGGGAGGGTTCGTAGGTTAAGCGATTTTCTAAGCGTTGCCATAGTTGCCAGTGTGCTAGTGGGAGCGCTTGAATATGGGCTGTTTCCCAGGCTGTAATACCTGTGTGGGCAATTAGGTCATCCACGCCTTTACACTGCCCTTGTTGACCGTCCCAGATGGCGATGTCGGTTTGGCATCCGGCGGCAATCAGTAAGTTGCTGAAGCGGAAAATGGCGGCGTTGACTCGTCTCCTGGTTTCGGTTTTTGTGTCTTGGTCAAAGGCGAGGGTAAATTTTCTGCCTTTGACGGCAAACCTTGCTAGGTCTGGGATGAGGTGGGGTATAACTGGGTTGCCTAGTAAGTCTTTGCTGCGGTAGCCGCCGTTAATTCCGTAGAGGGCTATGGCGACATATCCTTGGGATATCAGGGATAAGGATTTTTTACCACCTTCGGTAATGATGATGGGAATTTCTGGGTGGAGTTCTAGCCAGTCCCAGAAACTTTCTCCGGCTGGGGGGAGTTCTAGGCTGTAGCGGTGGGCTATTAAGCGTCTGGTTTCTCGGTTGATGGTGGGGAGATAGGCGCGTGAGCCGTTGCCAACTGGGGTTTCGTATTTTTGAATCTGGCTTTTTTTGGTGTCAGTTCTGGGTGAACTCAGTTTGGCTTGCCAGGGGCTGCTGTCTTCGTTAAGAAATATTGCGGCGTGGATTGTGGGTTTGACTTGATGCCCAAATCGGGTGTATTTCCAGTTGAGTGCGTCGTGGATGGGGGTTGAGGCATCCCTGCCGGCACTGATTTCTATGTCGGAGGCGATGCGGATATTATCAGTGTAGAGAGAAAGTGCGATCGCCGAGTCGGTAAGAAATTCTCGCTCAATTCGGCGGGTGAAGTCCTGAAGGCTCTCTACAGGCTGTAGGTTGTCAATGGATGGTAGAACACTTGATAGATTTTTCAATTTCCTTCTCCAGGCTGTAGTTTACATTGCCCTCGCGGAGAAAAGACTGAAGTTCAACTTTTATCTACAGAACAGTTGGCATAACTTGTGCGGTAGAGGGGAAAGAATCAAGTAGTTTGGGTAAAGCCTTAATCTGTGTTACTTTTTTCTGAGAAATATGTTGGAAATAAATAACAGACATTTATAATCAAGGAAAGGCTCCACTTGATTCTTCTTCAGTGGGGGTTTGACACTCTGTCTTTTCAGGCGGGGTTGACGCGTGGTAGGTGTTGGTATCACCGAAGCCACAAGAAAAAAACGACCAAAATCAAATGAAAAATTTGAGTCAAAGTCTGTGAGTTTGCACCTCGCAGGCTTTTTGGCATTTATTAGCTCAAATTCCAGTGATTAAACAAGAAATAAGTGATTAAAGATCATAAATAGAACTTAGTTGGTTGGGGTAAAAATGTTGTTTGCTTGTCAGCATATCATTGAGTAACACTAGGCACATATTGCAATCTGGTTAACAGTTGCCACGAACGAATTTTTTTATCTCTAACGGGATCAAACTTCCCCTTTTGTCGCTCTACATCATCTGATTGATTCTCCTTCCTCATGCTGTTTCTGTTTTATGACCTCCTTTTTCTTTCTTTTTTGACGCAATAGCTTTTTTGAGAAGAATTTTTGCTAGTTGAGGAGGAGTCATAAATTCTTCCTGCGCCCATTCTTGTAAATATAAATACTCATCCTCCTCAATACGAATCGTAAATTGTGGCTTTTTTGAAGGCATAGTCAAATTTTAATACCATGCCTAATTATTCATCTTTTGAGTCCTATTTTCCATTGGTGAATCAAAATATTGACAGGTGACTCACTCGTGAATTAACATAACAGACAAGACAGGAAAACAGCAATCGCCGCTAACTGATTTGTGTCCACCGAGTAAGGAAAAGCTATATAAATCAAACCTTTTAGCGTGTGGGCATTACAAAGTAGCGGTAACTATCAAATGCCTGTCTTGCACTACCAGCAACTATTGCTGGCTATTAATCACTATTTGCCCATTAACCAATAGATGCTCTATGAAAGCGTCAAACTCCGCACGGGGACTTGATTTAGATTCCCCTGGTCTGTTTTGCTCAAGTTATGTTACAAAATCTGAACTTGCAAGAATTCTTAACATTGCCCGTTCAACTTTGGTCAGTTGGGACGGTATAGCTCTTTACCGCATAGATGGCTATCGGCAAGCCTACCCAGTCAAAGCCGATGGCAGTACAGACCGCTCTTGTCCGTTGTCACCATACCAAAGCTGGGTGCTTTCTCGCGTTGGTCGGGTAATGCAAAATCTCAAGTCGGCTGAACGAGTCAAGAACTACATCAAAAAGTATCCCCAAGAATTCACTCCAGCCAAGTTTCAAGCACAGTTTGCCCAAGTAACCAGAGGTAATGCAGCATGAAAACGAAAGACATGATTGCTATTAAAGAAGTTTGTGAACTCCTGGAGATGCCAGAGGAAATTATTAGGTTCTCCCTGCAAGAATCGCATCCAGATGATTTTGACAGTCTCAAAGAAATTAGTTTGGCTGAATTTGAAACATTAGCTCAAGTTCTCAAACAAAAAGCCGAACAAGAACAAACTGGAAAAGTAGCCGCTATTGCTCCATCAGTTGATAACACTCTCCCAATTCAAGAGCAACAAAAAATCATTAATGGTGCATTGAATGCTTTAAATGAGTTTGCCGATAACTACACATTGACCATTGATAAAATTACTTCAACTTTAGCATTTATTAGTGGTCAATCAGTAGTAAATAATTTTGTTCACATCCACTCCAACACAATTAGAAACGGTTTAGAAGACTACTTAGATGAGTTGGCAAATGAATTGACTACTGCTGCTCACTCAATCAAAGGAATTGATGCTAACGATTTTTTAGCCCAGAGGGGGATCACCCCGAAACAACGAACTGCTCAGAAATCCCTAGAGGAAATTATCAGTTTGGCAGCAAATCTCTAGATATTGCTTACAGATTAGCACTGTCTGATAGTCGTTTCTTATTGTTGTTGTTGAGTGTTGACAGAGAGAGAAAAATGCACCTAATCGCTGAAACTTGTTTTTATTCCGGTGTGGCTACTCTATCGCTAATCACTGGTGTAGCTGCTTGTATTTCGCCTCTGGGCGTGGGTTTATTCGCAGTAGGTTTAGCAATGTATGTCAGCCAAAATCGACACTAACAGGCGCAGTCTTGAAGCAGTTTATCAATGGCAAGCTTTAAAAGTTCGTCCGCTTCTTTTGATGGGTTGTATTGTTGTTCCTGCATTTATTGGTAGCTATTTATATACCAGTTGGCAGCAAATCAAAAGTATCAACCAATCTCAAAATGTTGAAATTAAATATTTGCACCTTTGTAGCGGCGATCGCTCTAAATAAAGACTGAGATTTTGAAAGTCTGTTTGAGGTGAATAAATGACACATCAACCACTACCAGAATTGATTAATCAAGCCCAGCAATTACTCACTCAAATTCGCCAACATCCACAGTACAAAAAACTGCAAATTGATTGTGATGTCACTGTTGGTGATGTCAGTCAATTTTTCAACACTCTGCAATGGTCAGCAACAGCTGGCACTGTGGACACTTCCAGAGCCGAATTTTTTCAGTGATGGGAGAGCGAACGCACAGCCTGAGAAACTACTGCGTTCGCCCCACTTGCATCTACGCATCATAGACACAAAAGGATTGTAACAACATGACTAAACCATTAGGCTATTACTGCGCTGTCACACCAGGAGATGAAAGCTTCCTGGATGAATTGCAAAACGAGTATGGCAGCACTTTGGAGAAGCTGACCACACTGCAAAAATTACACATCCTCAATGCCTTAATTCTCAATTGCATCAATGCCCAAACTCAGCTGATTGGAACCATACCAGCTGATGAAGAATTAGCAGCCATGTCCAACACAGTTGAGGCAATTCGCCAGCGCTTACCTATTGGAGAACATCTTGGGTTAGCAGATGCGATTATCAACCAATTGAAATAACAGAGGGGATGAGAAATGAATAATCAACCCTTCAGCCAAGACCGGACTGACAAAGATAATCCCCACTATACATTCACTCCCCCCAGCAATTACACACCGCAAGAAGTAGAAGCGGGTAACAAACTTGTAGAAATTTTAAATGACCCAAGCCTCAGTGAAACCGACAAGAAAAAAGCCTGTTGGGAGATTTTGAATAATGTCTAGAAATTATGGAACTGCCAAGTTAAAAAACCACATTCCCAGCACAGCCCCCGGCACACTGGGCGCAATGGGTAAATTATTTGGCGTATCAGCTGATGATTTCGCCAAAGCACTGCAAGGAGATCAGGCTGCCATTACCCAAGTGTCAGATATGGCACGGCTATCTGACACTGCCAAAGCCAATTTACCCAAAGCATTGGAAGCATACCGCAAAATTATTGAAACCACAGGGGATATCAACCAAGCTTACGCCGAACTGGTGCAACTCACCCAGAAGCATGGCACGGCTACCATGAAGGCGATTAATACCAGTAAAACAGGTGAGCAACGGTTTCAAAATGAACTTCAGGAGATGCAAGCCGAACAGGTCAACGCCACCACCGCAGAGGCAACCAGACACGCACACCGCACATCCCTGATCCAAATCTCTGGTGCAACTGCTGACCTGATGGCGGTAGCTAAATACGAAGTGGATTTATTGAAGGCATCAAACAAGTTACCTGATGCCCAAGATGCGGCTGATTTAGCTTATGAAAATGCTGTCACTTCTGCGTTGTGGAGCAAGGGCAGTGAAGCCAAGACAGACCGCATACCCAAGCCGAACTACAGCCGCACTGCTGGATTGAGTAAAGTTTGGGACGGCTTTAAGAACTTTATGGGCATTTAGCCATTAGCCAATTTAGAAGCCAGTGGACAGGCTACCACTGGCTTTTCTCTGTCATCCCTGCTGAGGTAACGCTATGAACGAAATCGATTCCCTGTTATCCCAATTCCAGGAGAGTAATAACCAGTTTCAGGAGGGTAATAACTCTAGTACACCTACGTTATGGGGTACACCGCAGACAAAGCAGACACCAGAGGATGAAGATAGCGATCGCTTGGAGCAATCAATTAGGGAAGTATTCAGTAATAAACAACTGCTAAACAAAGCTCTGTCAACATTCTTAGGCGTATTTGCTGCCAGTGGGGGAGTCAGCCTCATGACTTCTCTCTCCATTGGCGCGATCGCATCTGGCACATTAGGCAGTATTGTCCTGGGACTATTTTTCGCCAACACCCTATCAAAACTGCGCTACGACGGCACAATCCACATTGACGAGGATTTCCTGGTAGCAGCTGCCCAAACCACCAGCGTAGGAGTTGCCCTATGGATTGCCTTTGATGAACATCGCGTAGTTTCTAATGCTACCAAGACAGGTAAACAGCGCTTTCACCAGGAAGTGAAGGAATACGAAGTTAAGCCAACGCCACCAAGTTATGATTCCTGGTTCGTTGTTGGGGGGTTGGGGGTGGGATTGTTAGCGATCGCATTAATTCTTAGGAATTGGAAATGAGACAGAAGTTTGAAGACTACAAACGCTCTGGCACTGCCAATAATATCACCGTAGGAGTCTTAGCAGTCCTGGGGCTAATCTGCGGTGCTAAATCCTTCACAGGCACACAGATTGCACTGGTTGAATACTGCTTTCAACCGGAAACAGCAACATATCCAGAGAGATTCTGCACCCCAGATAAACGCTATGTGATGCCAGAGTCCGAGTTTTACGCCGAAACTTACGCCCCAGCCAACCCAGAATTTCAACGGGGGAATTTTGTCCCATCCAAAGCCACCAGACTCAGAACAATTCCCCCCAGCAATCCCCATAAGCCACTGTGGGGACTAGCCGCAACTGTGCTGATGTTCGGTGCATACAGCTTAAGTAAGGCCAGAGAAAAGAAACTACTAGAACTGATTCCAGAGTACCGAGAAGCTACCCGCACCGACTGGCTAATCTCCAAACTGTGGCACGGGCTGAGATTGCACAAAGAAGCGCACACAGCACAGTTAGACTACGATTTTCACCAGTGGTCAGAGGGTAGGAGAGTCAGAGAAGCACAGTTAGCCGCAATGTCCCCCCAGGAGTTAGCCATTTATCAGCAACAGGTGAGACTACAGGCTGAGGCAGAAGCACAGGCCAGATTAGCCGCCGTTACTCAGGCACAGTTGCCCGGTCAATCAATGGAAGATGTAGCCCGTGGTGATGATAAGGTTTCTGGTACTGAACAGCAACAAATCGCCTCTGGTGATAATACCATCTCTGAAGTATTGCAACGTGTCGCCCGTGAAGATGGTAGCACTGCCCTTTGTGGCGACCCAGGCACAGGTAAAAGCACAATTACCCGTGAGTATATTAATCAAGTCAAAGCCAACTGCCCAGATGCTGACATTAGAGTATTGGCAGTCAAAAATGATAGCTTCTGCGGACTGCGGGAACAAGGTAAAGTTACTCGGTTTATTGGTGAGGATGCCCTAGAAAATGCCAAAACTTTCTTCTTAGACATTCAGACCGAATACAACCACCGATTAGAACTGACAGAAGATGAACGTCAAAAATTATCGCCCTTTGTTGTCATCCTGGATGATTGGTTAACCATATCAGCAAGACTGAACAAAATTAAACCAGAGGATTTAGGCTTTGATTTCGGTCAAATACTTTTTGATGTGTTGATTGTGGGCAGAGAATATAACATGAAGTTCTTTGTCAATCTCCACAGTCTCAACCTGGGCGCAATCGGCATTAAAGAATTAGACCAAAACACCCGCAAGTGCTTACGCTTGCTTCTACTAGGCAACCGTTACCATAAAGACGGCAGAGACTTAGATGCCTACGGTGTCATTGAACAAGCAATCATGGGTAATCAAGTAATCACCCATGCCAAGGATAAGGAAGCTGTAAGAGCTAAATACACTGAACTCAAAGCACAATCACGCGCACAATTCCAGCCCGTGATGTTTGCTTTTATTGGTGGTTATTATCTGGGGTTAGTCCCTAAATTTTCCGTGCCAGAAACACCAATAGATAGGGAATATATGGAGCGTGTTTATCAGTTGGAATTTGAGGGAGTTGCTAATTCCAATGAACGCCGAACCGGGAGAGATGAGTTATCCCCAATGGCTCGACACTTATTTGATTACTTAACCAGAACTGAAAAGATAGAAGCGTCTGTTAAGGATATTCAACCCAGCTTTAAAGTTAAGGGAGAACGGTTTACAGTGGAGCAAATTAAGGGATGGATGTATGAGATTGTGGGGGCGCATTTAGCTGATTGGGTAGGGGAAGGAATTATCAAATTAACCCAGATTTGACCAGACAGTAGACAGCAGACAGCGCGGATATAAATAGACAGAATGCAGACACAGCAAGGGACAGCGCTAGACAGTAGGTAGACAGGAGATAGGCTGGTGCTGTCTGGTAGACAGTAAATAGACTTCCCTTGAAATAATTCTAAAAATATTCAATTGGTGTTAATAAATCAACTCATGCTCCCAATCAGCACAGCTTTTGAGGATTGCTGTGAACGGTGGCTGCAACGGATTAAGGAAAAGCCCACCAAAAAGCAGCAGGTGATTTGTGATGAATTTACCAATTTAAAATCATTATGCGGTGATACGGCGATCGCATTCTTCAAAATGTCCCTCAAGGAACTTTCAGATTTTTGTGAGTTAGACCTCTTTCAAGAACTGGGCGATAGCGGAGTGTCGGGGGCGGACGGCTGCGGCTGGTCATCGGTTACTCTGTGGAAGACTATGTTTTTCCACAAATATGACACCCCTTTCAAATCTGCATGGTCGCGCCTTAGAGTGCCTTATAACCGAATTGATCATTAAAAACACGGGAGTGAATTTATGAATGCTAATCGATCAGGTAAAGACGGACAATTAGCTCAAGTGGCTTTGGAACTGGTCAATGTAGTCAATCGGACTGCTGATGAATATCTTCCTGGAAAATTGGCTGGAATTGTGAAATTGCATGCAGGGATTGGTGTTGGATGCGTATTTATTCCAGTACCTGGTGCAGATTTATTTGCAGCTTTCGGCAATACATGGACAATGTATGTACGCATTAACCGAGAACTTGAGTTACCTTTTACTCAAAATCTAATTAAAAGCCTTGCTACAGGAGTTGTGTCGAATTTGGCATCTAATGCCGCAATCCTGGCAGTTATTGGATTTGGATCTGCCCTAAAAATCTTGCCTGGAGCTGGTACGGTTGCTTCCTACGCTGTAATGAGTGCAACAGTTTATGGTGCTACAATCGCGGCTGGCTATATCTACATGAAAGCTCTTGCAGCTTTACTGAAAAACAAGAGTGCAGGGCAAGTTAAGGAGGAAGATTTAAAGGCGGCGGTCGCCAAAGTCATGGAGGATAAAGCAACTGTTCAGTCAATCTTTAAGTCTGCCAAGGAAAGTTATAAGCAAGCTGATTCTAATTTAACTGATTTAGCCAAAGAATTAGGGGCACTGAAGCAGAAGATGCAAGAAAGTGCAGTCACTTCGGATCAGATAGATGCTGTAGAGGAAATTGCATTAGCAGAAATGGCTGCACAGCGAAACGATCTAGAAAAAACATTCAAACGGCTGAGGAATGCAGGTGAGTGGGCGTTGGAAAATGCGGACAAATTGGAATTGAGTCTTGCATCAGCCGCACTTAGAACAGCACTTGGACAGTAGCTTTAGATATACAACTGTAAGGAGACACAAGTTAGAAAATCTCAAATTTATTTCGAGCGAAAACTTTCACGTAAACCCCGTCCAAGTTGAAACCTATAGTTTTTTCTATGGCGAAAACTCAAGTTTTCAAAATGGATGGGGTATATTTTGGAATAACGGGGTGAAATAAGCATCCATTCCGAAACTTGGCGTAAATATAGCGAGCGTGTTACTAAGGGCAAGTAGTACAAAACCTCAGTTTATAGTATTGCAAAAAATGGCTAAAACCTTTATTCTTTCGCTCCACTCTTAAGGTTATTTTGGCTGATAAATATGAATTAGGTCTAGATGATTTTATAAAAAACGATAACTGAAAAGTATATGCAGCAATATTTTCAGTCTATCTTACCTCTCATGACACACTCGCTATATCTACCCCTGATAAGTTCAATCAAAATAACCCTGATGGACAAGTTAAGTTTTACACCAATTGAAGGAAAAAAGAAGCAATTAATTTCAATCATTACCATTTCCTGCCTGTATCTGTCGCAATAGGGCTTGCGTTAGTGGATGATCGGAGAGTTGCGCGGTTTGCCCTGCCGCCCCCAATGCTTGCAGATAAGTGACGAAATTGCCGCGAACTGCCTGCGTGTCGGAATGATCAGCGCCTAATTGACGTTCCCGAATGTCTAAAGAACGGGCAAAGCAAGCTTCAGCCTCGCTAGAGCGTCCCACCGATTCATAGATTAATGCTAGTTTGCTCAGGCTGGTAGCAGTATCAAGATGGTCAGCGCCTAATTGGGTTTCTCGGATGTGCAACGCTCTAGTATGAAGATGTTCTGCTTCATCAGAACGCCCCAACATCCGGTAGATTTCTGCCAAATTGTTCAAATTACTGACAATGGAAAGATGCTCAGAACCTAACTGGGGTTCCTTTATACGCAGCGATCGCAATAGAAGGGGTTCTGCTTCTCTATATCGTTCCATCGTTTGGTAAAGAACTGCCAGATTGTTAAGGCTGGTAGCAGTGTCGAGGTGGTCACATCCTAACTGAGTTTCTCTAATAGCCAGCGATCGCAGGAAGAGAGGCTCTGCGTCCAGATAACGCCCCATTGCATAATAAAGCAGGGCTAGATTGTTCAAACTGGTAGCAATATCGGGATGATCCACTCCCAGTTGCATTTCGCGAATTTGAATCACTCTCAGATAAAGCGGCTCTGCCTCTTCATAACGCCCTTGAGAATCATATAGTATAGCTAAGTTATTGAGGCTGATAGCTGTATCAAAATGATCCACTCCTAATTGAGTTTCACGAATCTGAATTGCTTTCAAATAGAGTAGTTCAGCCTCTTCATAACGTTGCTGATCATCATAAAAAACAGCTAGTTTGTTGAGACTAGTAGCTGTATCAGAGTGATTTTCCCCTAATTGGGTTTCACAAATTTGGAGTGCTCGTCGGTAAAGGAGTTCTGTCTCTTCGTAACGCTCCTGAATTCGATATAAATATGCCAAGTTGTCCAGATTACTCACGATATCGGGGTGATCTCCCAATTGCGTTTCACGAATTTGGAGTGATCGTAGGTAGAGAGTCTCTGCTTTTTGGTAATTGCCCTGATTTTGGTATAACATTGCCAGACTATTTAAGCTGCTGGCAGTATCGGGGTGATTCCCCAATTGCGTTTCACGAATTTGGAGTGATCGTAGGTAGAGAGGTTCAGCCTCTTCGTAACGTTTCTGGATGTAGTAAAAATAAGCTAGATTATTTAAGTCTGTAGCTACTTTCAGGTGGTCTTTGCAATAATAGTGTTCATCAATTTCTAGAGTCCGCAGATAGAGAGGTTCAGCCTCTTCATAGCGCTTCTGTTTGCGATAAAAATACGCCAGATTTGCCAAACTAATCGTAGTATCAGGGTGGTTTCCTAGTTGTGTCTCGCGAATCTGAAGCGATCTCACATAAAGGAGTTCAGCCTCTTCCAAGCGCCCTTCATGCTCGCACAACCCAGCCAAATTATTCAGGCTGGTAGCAACATTGTGATTGTCTGTCCCCAATTGTTGCTCCCAGATAGCTAGTGACTGTCGATAAAGCTCTTCTGCTTCACTGGACCGCCCTTGCTCGCGGTAGATTCCTGCCAGATTATTGAGACAAAGAGCAATATCAGGATGATCTTGACCCAACTGCTTCTCTCGGATAGTTAGTACTCGTCGGGCATACTGTTCTGCCTCACTGTAGCGCTCTTGTGTTTGGTAAAGTTGTGCCAGGTTGTTGAGGATTGCCGCAATATGGGGGTGATCTTGGTCTAACTGCTCACAAATCGTCATTGCCCGCTGCAATAACTTTTCTGCCTCGCTGTAGCGCTCTTGTGTTTGGTAAAGTTGTGCCAGGTTGTTGAGGATCAGAGCAACATTAGGGTGGTCTTTACCTAACTGCTGCTCCCAGATATAGAGTGAACGTAGGAAGAGAGGTTCTGCCTCACTGTAGCGTCCTTGATTTAAGTAAAGTGCTGCCAGATTACTGAGGTTTAAAGCAACATTAGGATGGTCTTTACCTAACTGCTGCTCCCAGATATAGAGTGAACGTAGGAAGAGAGGTTCTGCCTCACTGTAGCGTCCCTGTTCTCGATAAATATTTGCCAGATTGTTGAGATTTAAAGCAACATTAGGATGGTCTTTACCTAACTGTTGCTCCCAGATAGCCAGTGCGCGCTGGTAAATTTGTTCTGCCTCCTTGTAGCGACCTTGATCTAGGTAAACTGCTCCCAGATTGTTGAGGTTCATAGCAATATTAGGGTGATCTTTCCCTAAATGCTGTTCCCAGATAGCGAGTGATCGCTGGCAGCAGTGTTCTGCCTCGCTGTATCGCCCCTGATCTCGGTAGAGTAATGTCAAATTGTTAAGAGCTAGGGCAATATTTGGATGATCCTCACGCAGATGTTTCTCGTAAATAGTCAGTGCGCGCTGGAAAAATTGTTCTGCTTCGTCATAGCGCCCTTGATTTAGGTAAAGTGCTGCCAGATTGTTGAGGCTGGTGGCGATAGAGGGATCTTCACTGTCCAACCGTTGCTCATCGATAGAGAGTGATCGCAGGAAGAGGGCTTCTGCCTCACCGTAACGCCCCTGTTCTCGGTAAAGTGCTGCTAAGTTGTTGAGAGTGTGAGAAAAGTCGGAGGGATCACTGCCCTGCTGTTCATCGATAGAGAGTGATTGCAGGAAGAGAGATTCTGCCTCACCGTAACGCCCCTGTTCTCGATAAAGGAGTCCTAGACTGTTGAGGCTATTAGTGACCAAGGGATGGTCACTGCCTACGTTCTGCTCCCTAATAGAGAGTGATCGTAGGAGGAGAGGTTCTGCCTCGCTGTAGCGCCCCTGTTCTCGATAAAAACTTCCCAGATTATTGAGGCTAGAAGCAACATAGAGGTGATTAGATCCTAGTCGAGCTTCTGTAGCAATGCAGCCTTGCTTAAACCACAATAATGCTAGATCATAAGCTCCCTGTCCCTCACAGAATCGAGCAATTCCAGTGAAGAGCCAAGGCACACCAAAATCTTCCAGCCAAGGAGACAATGTGGTTGCAGCTTCCACTAAGTGGGGAATCCCCGGAGCCACCTGCTGAATCTGGATTAATGTAGGCGCAGATGGAATCATTATTTCTGCTACTTTAGCTAAAACATGACACAGGGACTGCTTCATTGCATCTACCCCTGCCAACTGCTCTTGCTTTGCCACAAAAAACTCTCGAAGCAGTTGGTGCAGTTGATACATCCCTACCCCGGTTTGCTGTAACAGGTGTCTCCCCAGCAATTGCTCATCCCGAATATCTTCCAGTCCTTCTTCATCCCAGTCTGGTAAACAGGCTTCCACCAACCCCCACGGAATCTCTGCCAGAGCAAACAGACTCAGCAACCCCGCCAACGCTCGCCCAGACTCATCCAACGTTTCCCAACTCAACTCAAAGGCGGCAACCACATTTCGAGATACAGTCATTTCTGGTGCCGATTCCTTCAAGGCTTTCGCCTCCAAGCTTTTAGCCTGCAACCTTTTCCACAGCGTTGCCAGAGACGTATCTGGTTTCCGTGCTAGGTATCGCCCCACCAACTCTAAACCCAACGGCAAGTAGCCCAGCCATTGGCAGACTCGCTTGGCTTCATCGGGTTGCTGGTCAATACGCCTATCGGTCACCAGCGAACGCAGCAACTCCAGTGCCGCTGCCTGCGTCAACACCTCTAACTCCAGCCTCTGTTCCGAAGCTAATAGCTTTAACCGGGTAGTCATCAACACCCGAAACCGGAAATCCAGCAGATTCAAATAGGGCTTCACAGCCTCATAAGCCATTACATCATCCAACACCAACAGAATCGGTTCCCCTTGCCAGCGGCGACAAACCCACTCCACCTTTTCTAGCAACGTTTCCAGGTTATCAGGAGGTTCCGGTAGTCCTAACTGGGTGCGGGCAAACTCCAACATTCCCAAGCCCATATCCTGTGCCCTGACATTAATCCAGCACAGACCGCCGGGATAGGTATTAGCCTGTAAGTGGTGGTAGGCATACCGCAACACCAGTTCCGTTTTACCCACTCCCCCCATCCCGGACACCGAGGTAACGGCAACCGTCGGGGTAGATTGTAACTTGGCATGTACCTTCGCTAGATCCTCCTCCCGTCCCACAAACTTCACCACCCCACTCAAGGGCAGATTGCTGGGGATGCCCACAGGACGAGAGAGATAAGCCGCCAAAATTGTATTCAACGCCGCTTCCATCAAGCCAGGGTCACTGACCTGCAAATGGGTGCCAATGTAAGCTTTTCCACCTTCCACCAACACCTGATAGCCCGTTGCATACCCTTGATTGATTTGTACTGCCTTGTCCGTCAGTGCCTGTTTCAGACTGACATCTGCTTCAATTACTCCTTGCAAATAAGCAATCATGTCATTCAAACCACTGGTGGGAGCCGTTTGCAACTTTTCCCCTAACTGCTGACACAGTTGCTCAATCAGCCCATCAGTTGCCATGATTGTGAATCTCTCCAATCTGCGTACCTTCGCCTCCTGTCACCTTCACCTGGTAGCCTCTGGCATTGTCGTGATTGTTCTGGGTCATCGAGCTATTGTCTTTAATTTGGGTCAGTTCAAAGTGCAGTTCATCCGCCAGCTTTTTCACCTCCTGGGCAAACTCCGATTGCTCATCCTTCCACAAACTAAACAGATAGTTTTTCAGCTTTTGCATCTCCTCCGGCTTGTCCTGGGCGGCTCCTTCCAGCACGGCAACAGCGGTAGCATTACCGTGGATCTTGTTCCAGACTACGGTGCCAAGCTGTGTTATCTTCTGAGCAAGAGCAGTCGTTAAGTTTTTACCCAATTCCCCGGCTCCCCCTTCCACAAACTTATCTAGGGCTATTTTGGCGATCGCCTGTGCCGCTGCTAATGTCAGTGCCCCTACCATTTCAATACTCCTAACGGTATTTTCTCCAGTTGTAACCGATCTATCCTGGATTGTTTGTTTGAATTAAGTCAACTAACTAAGTACCTGAACAAAATTAATTACATATTAGGTATTGAGCCGAGATGCGCGACGTGAAAGTTGTGCGTAGAGGCAGTAGCCTATTTTACTGAGGAGCCGTCTCCTCCTGGGGTTCCTGGGGTCTCTGTGCCAAAACGGGAAAATTGTACGCTAAGGCTGAAAGTCTTTGTCTTTGGACTCCCCACGCATAGAATCCCCCCGCATTCTATGCGTGGGGAGTTTCAAGTAAGTTTTATGTCGAGTTGTTTTCGGTATAGACATAGTATAGACGTTAGTGCAAACTGCCGTTGATGGTAGACCGGGGGTGAAAATCTGAAACTGGGACGGCTGGACAGCGTTGATATTACTCTTTGGTCATTGATAGCAATGCTTAAAGAAGGGGGATAATGAGTCAGTCAGCAATTATTACCGCATCGCCTGATGTGATGAGTGGTACGCCAGTCTTCACAGGAACGCGAGTGCCTGTGCAAACCCTGCTGGATTATTTAAAGGCAGGGGAGTCCATTGATGATTTTCTAGCGGGATTTCCCACAGTGAAGCGAGAACAGGTGATTGCTTTTCTGGAAGCCGCAACATGAGCCAATCCTATTGATGCGGATCATACCTCCAATTGGTCATCGTGCTGCAAGCATAAGCAAGTTTTATCAGTCAACGAAAGAATGCGGGTTGTAGCGATTGCGATTGATAAGTTGGATTTGATGGCTTGATATCGCCTTCGTCTCCCCAACGAAGGTACAATACTTTTAGTCCCTCGTTACACGATTTACAGATAACGTGTACCCCCCTGGAAGGTAGTCAAGATGAAGGTTAGCGGCAACGGACAAGGCAAAATACTCAGCCAAGAGGAATTGAGGCGATTGTTCACCGAAGGGCTACTGACCCCACGCGATCGCGCTCTGTTTGGCATCTGCCTGTTCACTGGTTGTCGTGTGTCAGAAGCGTTGGCTCTCAAAAAGACTGATATCAAATCTGGAACCATCACTTTTCGCAAGTCTACCACCAAAGGTAAGCACAAAACTCGGATTGTAGACATCCCCCCAGGGTTAGCAGCAATACTGGCGGAGTACCAGCCCCCAGGGGAGATGATGTTTCCCGGTATGCGCGGTGTGACTGAACGGCTGACTCGGTTTATGGCTGATAAGATTTTACGGGCTGCCTGCAACCGGATTGGGGTGGAGGGAGTTAGTACGCACTCGTTTAGGCGAACGGCTCTCACTCAGATGTCGAGCGCTGGCATACCTTTGAGGACTATTCAAGAAATCTCTGGTCACAGTGACCTGGGGACTTTGCAGCGTTATCTGGAGGTCACGCCTGAGCAAAAACGTCAGGCTGTTTCGGTGATTGGGTTTTAGTTTCTATACTGTCTTCTATACCAGCATCTAAACTGTATGTTGGGGTAGTGTTACAGCTTATGCCCCGTGATCCCGTGAGTAGCATTGTCACAGGAATATACGTTAACCCCAAGATGGCTGCTATCACTAACTTTGAGTCGTTGCATTAAAATCTTTATATTCCTGTGATAACTAACCTTATCCGCGATTCAAGAATGAAAAATTCACCCTACCGTCTGGCAGGGTTTGTAAAAGTTCGGTATTTGTGGTTGTATCCATGTTGACACATATATACGAAGGTGGCATGACTCCCACCAGGAGCATGGCCGATGTTGCCAATACCGCGCAGCTTGTCTCGCTGTGGTTGGCAACTCAGCGCCGTAATGCTAAAAGCTCAATTTTAATTATTAAGTTAGATGTATCTAGTAAGGTTGCAAGAGGTTAGTAACAGAAGTCCTAATTTTCTATTATTAAATTATTAAATGTTAAATTAACAGCAAACCAGAGATATAAGTATATTACTGGTTTGCTATTATTAAACCTTTTATTTTAGAACGTTTAGCCGATTTTTACTTTCCAAGAAAGCTACTTGTCGTTCAATGGAAGTCGGCCTTTTTTCAATACAAGGGATAGGTTTGAAATGTATCCATATCTGGGTAGTGGCATTAGTTGCAACTAATGTAGTAGAGATAATACTTAAGAGCAACTTGAGTTGGTGTAACTTAGGTTTTTTCATTAGTTTCCTTTTTGAAGAAATTGCAAGAACCTAAAACACCAGTAGAGACACCAGAGACTTCAGATGGTAAACTAAAACTAAATAAGATATAAGAAAATCGCTCGATTGCCCTGGTGTTCCTACTGGTGTGGTCGAGCTATTCTCTTTATACAGTGATTTTTCTAACCTTGCAAGTGTGCTAAAACACGAAGACATACGAATAAAATTCCTCCGTAGAAATAACACATAAGTCATTACCACATTAAAAAATAACCAGTAACATATACCAGTGTAAAAGTAATACCATATAATATATACCAGAGCTGCTGCATTAAGTGCATGGGTACTAAAAATTTTAGTGCATGAGTCACCATATGCAGTTCATGCATGGGTACTCATGCATGAAAAACTAGACTACTGGCGCAACTATTTCGTATGTCAATTAAAAAAAATTTTGTTGAAAAATCTAATTCCTTGAAGAAATTAGAACCTTTACCCACTTCAGTCGCGTTTATTCATAACTTCTTAGACGAGTACGGGTTAGATCCCTACGAATTTCGTATTTATACTCATATGGTTCGTAGAACTGGTGGTAAAGAAGAAGGAGTATGCTTCGCTAGCCTCAAAAAAACTGCTCAAATATGTAAAATGAGCGTTCGTAAAGCACAGCAGGCGTTAAAAATTTTAATGCAAGCAAAATTATTAGAGCAAACAAAACGTTCAGGGCGAACAGACGAATATAGAGTTACCGCAACCCATGAATGGGCTAACAGAGAAGAATTAGACAAAATCCGTCAAGCTATTATGAGTGGTAAAGCCGATACCAAAGGCGTTCCAGTTTTTGAGGGACTTCAATCCTCAATTTAAAAATGGGGTACGTTTTCAACTCAAAAATACTCAAATCTAGAGCATACAAGGATTAAAGACGTTTGAAGCATAATATTGCCGAAGTGAATTGGAAGCGTTTCTGTAATTTCGCCAGCGCTGTAGAACGCCGCAGCCAACTTTTGCCCACTGATTTTGTACAAAATCAGTGGGCAACTCCTCCCTAGTCACGACGATTAAAGCACCCCTAACCGCTCCTTGCATCGACACAGCGCCCCCGTAGTAACCCATAACACGTTGCAAATGTCTTAAATAAGCTCTTCTACCGCGTTAGTACCTAAGACCGCTAAAAGCGGCTTATGACATCTCTAAATGTCTTTTCGCCAAATTTCGCCGTAAGCCGTTGATTTTCGCCCCTAGTCCGCCCCGGTTTTGAAAGAAAAGTTAAATGAGCGTATCGGACGGAAAAAGCAAAACTCATGGGAGTACGACAACGCTTATCAACAGGGCCACTCCACGAGTAAATTTTTTGCCCGTTCCCCACACCCAACACCCAAAAGCCTGAAAAATAATGGATTTGCCGTTATCTTAGTGCCATTCGGTTTAGGGCTTTTTCCTCAAGTTAAGTCTATTGGCAGAAAGCCAACCTCAATCATGAATTCGTTCTCCATTGAACAGTGGGAAATATGGTACACATTCTCAACCTACTTTAAAACTCACATAAGCAATCTAGAAGTAGTAGCTAAATTGCTAGTTGATTTTGAAATCGCAGATTGTTCTGTGATGTCAAATGGTGAAACGTTTTGTCGAACCGATAAAGGTGTTATGTCAGGTAAAACTATCCTTGATTTATCTGGTGATTTAAAGCAAGTGTCTGTTGAGTTCAAGTCAAATGCTACAGTAACAGCAGAGTTTACTCAATATGCACGCGAAACATGGTTAGTCGGATCTCAATTTCTGTATGGTGAAGCTCGCCAACTGTCTCAAGGTAGGGAACTGCCAACACCACACCTACGAGCGTTTCTAAAACCAATTCGGTTAGTAAAAAAAGAAGAGAGAATTACCAGTCTTTATCCTATTATTATTCTCTATCAAAGTGGTGTTTTGCTTATTGAGTTTCGTATGATAGCTCCAGATAATTCTGTTGAGCTTCGGGATTTTATTAGCAACTACGTCAATATACAGCAATACGATTATGACTATGCTATAGTTCCAACTGCTATTAGTGTTATAGCTCCAGAAGCTTATCAATTTTATTCAAACCCTCCAAATAATATATTTCAGAGATGGGAACTAATAAAAAATAAAAACAAGCAAAAACAAGTATTAAAAATATTATCTAAAAATGTCGTGGTTAGTGATTTTGAATTTGAGGAAGCGCCACTTTTTAGCATGAAGAGTAAAGAGACTATTACCTCCGTGGCACAGACCTTATTTACTATCGTAGGATTTATTACTAAAAACCCTATTTCGCCTATTAGCTTATTATTGAAAGGAATACCAGAGTTGCCTGAGCTAGGAAACTACTGGATCGGCAGACCTCACATACATCTGGTTCAGCATAGCAATCAGCTAGATAGAGCTTCGAGTAATGAGGAGTCAAATAAAGAATTCTTTGGTAGAATATTAGCTCGTGTTCCAGAAGCCCTTGGTGATTTTTCAATCTACTTGCCACCAAATTCTCGTCAATTCGATGATTATGCTGCTTATATTACACTGGCGGCAACACTATGGGTTTGGTCTAAAAATGGTTTAGAAAATCAAAAGCAATGGATGGATGTTAATAGAGGTAATTTGATATATGAGCATCAAGTTCAAGTTGAATTACTAGAATATGGTTTCATGCTTCATAAAAGTTTCATTGAAAAATCAACTACACTCAATAAATATCCAGATATTTTAGCTACTAGACGGGATCTCGTTGAGTTAAAGTCAAAAATGCTTGAAACAACGCCATACGGTGAGGTTAGAGACTTGCTTCTTAAAGGGTGGAAACAGATGAATTTGGAAGAGATACAGAGTCAGATTTCTGAAAATCTATCAATTTTGGAGAGCGAAATTAAATTTATCGAATCTAAACAGGGCGATAGTTTCAGAGTTTTTCTAACAGTTTTTGGGTTGATTGCCTCTGCGTCCTTTGCAAAGTCAGTAGTTAGTCCTTTTTGGAAAGCTCTTGATTTATGGTTGCCATCGAATGAAAACTGGGCTGAACTTTTTATAGTTAGCATTTCAGCCATACTTGTTACAGTTTCATTACTCTTTTTAAAACGCTCTATTTATCGATAACAAATATTTTAAATTTTACTTGTTTTAACTAAAATCTAAATATAGGAGAGCAATAATTGCATTTATCTATAAATGCTTGTCTATGTGTCAACTATTAACGGTCGTTAATAGTTGACGGAAGTAACAGGCAACTGGCACATATAGAGAAATCTATGTTATATCTGCACTGGGCATAGAGTTTCATCTATTCTCAACCTTAACCGTTCAGGTTAGATATATAACTCAGTGCAGACATAGAGGCATGACGCGATTATTAACAATATCATAGATTTATTACTATATCAGATAATTATTCCGTATATAACGGAGTTATCTATGAGGAAAAATCATAAATTTTCTATAGATGCTATAAATAAACAGAATCATAGTTGAATTAAGTTTGTTCAGAAAATGGCAGAAAAAAATCTCATAGAGCTTAGTCTATTAGAGAATGGCTTAGACTTCATTATAAGAGGCATAGATGAACTCTATGAACTCTATGATGACATTGAATATCAACCATATATAAATCCAGTATCCCAACCCCAAAAGGATTACAAGTACGGGGTACTTCACCTTTTTTCAGGATTTCTTCTACTCCTTAAAGAAAGGTTGTCACATCATATGCCAGAACTTATATTTCAAGGCAAGATGGAAGAAGTAAAAAGAAAGCTGAAAACAAATAAGGAGCTAAATACCGTCACTTTGGATGAAGCTTTGGAACGATTAGAAATTGGTCCCCAGGTGACTTTTTCAGCTTCTGACCTCAATGTGATTAGAAAAATTCAAACATTTAGAAATCGTTTTGAACACTATAAATTCTTGGTGAATAAGTTGGAACTCAATAAAATAATTATTGATTTTATTGAGTTGATTGATAGATTCCTTATCAAGGAGCTAAAAATAGATATCACTTCTACTTCGTTCTACATAAATCCAGAAATAAGAGCAAAGGTATTATCAATAGAGTCAGTTTACAAACGTATGATTGATAAACGCAAACATGAGTTGATTACAATAGGTGAAAGAAAGCTGAAAAAATTTCAACGTAATCGAGAAAATATTTTGCAGCAATTAGAAAAACAAGCATATATTGCTTACATAGATGAAGGCGGCATCGACGATATCACAATGATGTGTCCTATGTGTTGTGAAGATACCCTTATTATTTATGGGGAATTTGCTGGGATTTGTTCTAATGAGGAATGTAATAATTATTCTTTACTAAAAACGTGTGACAGATGTGGACAAGTCACAACAGGTTATGAATGGGAAGAGAAATGGTGTGATAATTGCCATAATGAAATACAAAGAATGGCTGATCGTGATGATTGAGGTTTCATCCCCTCATGTACTAATCAATGGTTATTTTGTACTATTTTTCGGACAACTGCACTAAAAAAATTAGGCTAAAAGCTCAATTTAGGCTAAATATAGTCTAAAACCTTAGACTAAACGCTGTAATCTATACACAGCAAGGATTGAATCAAGCATAGCTGGGATGCTTCCTTCCATAACAGGGTTTTCGAGCGTTTATGCAAAAAAAAACCAGCAAGAGTTATCAGATTTGCTGGGTGATATGTGTTGCGGCTCGCAAACATAAACGCTCCGGCTTGCAAACAAAACAATTTGTGGCTCACATTAATTGCAAATAAGATTGCACTTCGGCTCAAATTAATTGCAAACAGACTCAAAATAATTGCAACCAGCTTGCAATCATCCAGTTCGGCTCAAATTAATTGCAAATAAGCAGGATGCCTATAAGCAAAAGGTTTTGGAGTCATCTCAACAGTAAAAGAACTTGGGTAACATGGTGAAGAGAGGATTTAGCCCTTGAGCAAGACAAGCTTGTTTTTCACTTGCTGTCGGCTACTTTGGGTATACCGAACCGTAGTTTGAATAGCTGGAGTTCCCTTTTTGGTGATATGACCGAGATAATAAGCAACCTCCTCCAAAGTCCATCCAGCTTCACGCGCTCGGTGAGCGAAATCATGTCGTAGATCATGAAAAGTTACATCATGGATAAGTTCCCACTCTCCAACAGTTGCTTGTGCTTTAATGTTTTTCCACCAGCGATGAATACCCGCTTCAGTCAATCGCTCACTACGCTGAGAAGTAAAAGTGTAAGAACTTTCAGTATCTCGCCCACCATGATGAATATATTCATATAAAGCACGTCGGGCAGCATTAATTAGATCAATATCTCGTGCCTTACCGCCCTTGTAACCTTCGAGAGGGAGCAACGCGATTTTGTGAAGTCGGATCAAAAACAAGCGATCGCTAATAATTTCTTTTCAGTGCATGAATAGATTTGCTACTTAATATTACGTATAAATACAGGAATAGTTCCTACCTGTTCTGT
>NZ_CAWQOY010000163.1:0-25100 GCF_963896525.1 Nodularia sp. LEGE 04288 | reverse complement strand
GCTCCCTGCCCCCCTGCCTCTTCCCCCCATTTCCCTAAAACATATCAGCCGGGTCAGCAGATCGCAGTTTCCGGGTGGCGATCGCACCAGAAATTGAACACATGATTATGGTTAAAATTAGTACGTGTAAACCCCGGATTGCTGTCATATACATCGGCAAATTTGTCGCCGTGCGAGTCATTTGGTAAAGTCCCAAGGATACGGCTACTCCGGGAATAAAGCCCAATGCTGCTAAAATTAAAGTCTGTTCAAAGACGACACTGAGCAAGTAGTAGTTGCGATATCCCAAGGCTTTAAAGGTCGCGTATTCCCGGACATGGGCATTCACATCGGTGGAAAGAACTTGATAAACCAGAATGACTCCCACTGCAAACCCCATTGAGACACCCAGGCTAAAAATAAACCCAATGGGGGAGTTGTTTCTCCAGAAGTTGTTCTCAAATTCAATAAATTCGGCGCGGGTCATGACGCTAATATCATCTCTGAGGTAGGCTTGCAAGGCGATCGCTACCTGTTTTGGGTCATAACCGGGTTTTACCTTGATTAAACCTAAACTGATACTGCTGGCTGGGCGTTGGGAAAATAAGCGTAAAAAGTTTTGATCGCTGGTCATCAAGCTACCATCAGAACCAAAAGAAGCCCCCACTGTGAATAAACCACTAATGGTAATTGTCCGCCCTTCGATTTCGGTGGTCAGTTTTTTACCTTGGTCAATTTCAGCGATCGCCTGTTGGTATTCGCCCCTAGCACTGCGGTCAAACAAAACGGTATCCGGTAGCTTAATTGACTGTAACTGCCCATTCACATCTGGTAAATCAAAGGCTGGCTGATCTGGATTAAAACCAATGACTTGCACTGATGTCTGGCGGCGTGTTTGGGGATTCTTCCAAATGATGTTGTTGACATACATTGCTTGTGCTGAGGACACTCCCGGAATATCCATTGCCTGGTAAAGCCGCCGACGCGAAAATGGGGGCATATTTTGCAGGCTTCGGGCTTGGGGACTAGTTAAAACAATGTCTGCTTGCAAACTGCGATGTAGTCTAGTGTTACTGTCGTATAGCGCAGTCTGAAAGCCCAACTGCATGAACATCAACACATCCGCAAAGGCAATGCCTGACAATGCTACCAGCAAACGGCTTTTTTCGTGACTCAGTTGCAGCCATCCTAAAGGTGTGCGTCGCCGCAGTTGTTTGATTAGTCCCATCATAAAAGTGCTAAATGCTAAGTGGGGATGTGAAAAAACAATGTGTTCCTAATTACGAATTACGAATTACGAATTACGAATTACGAAGACAATTGAATGACCGCTCTAACTTGCATATTGGTTAAGTTGGCAGCTTTCTCAGTGGAAATTTCATTTAGTCGGATATAAACTTCCACGACTCTGTTATCAATATTGCTAGCTGGGTCAGTGTTGATCACATTTTGCCGCCGCACTTGTAAACCTTTACGGTCTACTGTTCCCTGCAATTCCAGAGGAAGGAAATCACCAAATACTTGCACTTTCTGTCCTGGATAAACTTTGCCGATATCGCTTTCGTAAACTTCAGCAACTACATACATCTCGTTGGTTTGCCCAATCTCAGCAATACCATCATTTGAGATTAATTCCCCAGGGCGGGAGTGGATCTCGAATATTTGACCATCTTGAGGCGATCGCACATAAGCTTGTTGCAGATTTGCTTGTGTCCGTTTCATGGCTGCTATGGCACGATTTACTTCTGCCGTGGCTGCTGCGATATCGACTTGCGGCACTTCAGCAATTTGATCCAGTGTGGCTGTGGCTGCTTTAATTTGTTGCTGGCTAGTTGACTGGGTGCGAGTTAACTGTGTTTGTGCCTCTTGCAGATTTTGTTGGGCTGTTTCCAGTGTTAAGCGCTTGCTGTCTCTTTGGGAGGCAGATATTGCTCCTGCTTGATACAGCTCCTGATAGCGTTGGTCTTCGGCTGCGGCGTTACGCACTTCGGCTTGCAATCGAGCTACAGTGGTTTTTTGGGCAGCAATATCACCTTGGCGTTCTGCCTGCAACCGTGCAATTGTGGCTGCTTGTGCTAAAACTTCTCCACGTTTAGCACCTGCTTTGATGCGGTTTAAGTTTGCCTGTTCCACTTTCACTTGTTCCTCAGCCTCTTTCAAGGCCGCTGACAAGCGATCGCGACTGTCTAAAATCGCTATCACCTGCCCTGCTTTGATCCTATCCCCCTCTCTCACTAAAAGCTCCTCTACCCGACTGCCTTCGGTTGACGTGGTAGCAGAGAGTTTAATCACTTTTCCTTTTGGTTCAATACGTCCTAGAGCTGTTACCGTTTTTAGCTCAGGTAGTAGTGCTGCTGGCGCTGGGGTTTTCTGATTTACTGTATCCCGAAATTTTAATACCGTATAAACACTACTACCAATTACAGTTAAAGATACAAGGATAGCGATAAAAAAGGGCGGACGTAAAATTGATGGGGATGATATTGATCGATCTAGCTTTGAGTTTTGCACGATAGCATACCTTTGAAGCAATTCCAAATACACTGATTCAAATGAGAAAAAATCAAATTTTGGTAAATGTCCCGCCTAACTCTCTTTTATCACTCACCAGAGAAAAAAATATCATGCTAACCCTGAATTTTGGACATAATCATGGGTGGTTTCAAGACATATAGATGAGATGTCCCAGTCCCCAGCAAAATGATCTGTAGGATATAAAACTAAACCGTTTAGTTCTATAATAGAATTATACTAAACCGACTAGTTTAGTCAAGCGCCTGATCAAAAGAATAATCAATGCCCAGAGACTAATGCGTCAGAGAATTTTGCTAAAATAAGGACTATTTGAACATGGCACGCCCAAAAGTGGGAGAAATAGACCGCTCAAATTCAACAGATAAAATGGAAAAAATTCTGCAAGGGGCGATGCAGGAATTTTTAGCTCATGGTTATGCTTCCACTAGCATGGATCGGGTAGCAGAAGCGGCTGGGGTTTCTAAGGCCACAGTATACAGCCACTTTCAAGATAAAAAAGGATTATTTAAGGCATTAATCGAGAAACTTGCCAGAAAGCGGTTTCATTCCATATTGGGGTCACAACCCCTGAAGGGAGAACCTTATGTTGTATTGCGCCGATTAGCCGCAACAGCATTGGATCAGATGGTCAACGATCAGGAATATCAGTCATTTGAGCGCTTGTTAATGGGAGAATCGGCACGTTTTCCGGAGTTAGCGCAGGTGTTTATTTACAGCATTGCGAAACCAGCCATTGAGACGATCACCAAATATTTAACGGCTCACCCGGAATTAAAAATACCTGACCCAGAGGCCACAGCCAGAATTCTCATTGGCTCATTAGTGCATTTCGTGATTACTCAAGAAATTATGCATGGTAAAGACATTATACCAATGGAAAGCGATCGCTTGATAGATGCCTTGACACACTTAATTGTTAATTGTGCTGAATAAGTCCATCTTCTCGTAACCTTACCGAAGAAATGGGTTTAAAGCCCCGTCACTTCGACAGGTGATACAGTGAGCCTGTCGAACTGCTCAGTGCATCGCGTTCTACGACAGCTTTTTATGGTATTTTAATTAATCTTATACCAAACGTGGTAGTATAAGCGAGGAGGTAGAAAGATGCTTGTTTTTGAGTTCAAAGCTTATGGAAAGCCAGCGCAATTCATTGCGGTAGATGAAGCAATTCGTACTGCCAAGTTCATTCGTAATAGCTGCATTCGGCTATGGATGGATGTTAAAGGCACGGGTAAAAACGACTTGCAGAAATACTGTGCTGTACTGGCGGCGAACTTTCCCTTTGCTAATGAACTCAACTCAATGGCTCGTCAAGCTTCTGCGGAAAGAGCTTGGTCTTCTATCTCTAGGTTTTATGACAACTGCAAGAAGAGTGTTTCAGGATTAAAGGGGTATCCTCAATTTCAGAAGGAGTGCCGCTCGGTTGAGTACAAAACTTCAGGATGGCGGATTGCCAGCGACCGTAAATCAATAACTTTCACCGATAAAAAAGGTATTGGGCGATTAAAACTCAAAGGTACTCGTGATTTGCATTTCTACCAAGTCAACCAAATTAAACGGGTGAGATTGGTAAAACGTGCGGATGGCGTTTATGTTCAGTTTTGCATTGATGTAAACCGTTCCCAGAACATAGAACCTACGGGTAATACGGTTGGGTTAGACGTTGGGCTGAAAGAATACTACACTGATTCTGATGGCACAATGGTTGAAAACCCTAAGTTTCTTCGTGTTGGTGAAAAAGTTCTCAAGCGCTCACAACGTCGTGTTTCCAGAAAGGTAAAAGGTTCAAAGAACAGAGGCAAGGCAAGACTTGTTTTAGGAAAACGCCACCTCAAAATAAGTAGGCAACGTAAAGACCATGCTGTGAAGTTAGCAAGGTGCGTAGTTCAGTCTCACGACTTGATAGCCTATGAAGATTTGAGGATTAAAAATTTGGTGAAAAATCATTGTCTTGCTAAGTCTATTAATGACGCATCTTGGTATCAGTTCCGTGTCTGGGTTGAATATTTTGGTAAGGTATTTAAACGGGTCACGGTGGCGGTTAATCCGCAATACAGTAGCCAAGAATGCTCTAGCTGCGGTGAAGTTGTGAAGAAAACACTATCCACTAGGACACACGTTTGTAAATGTGGATGTGTCATGGATAGAGATGAAAACGCAGCCAGAATAATCCTGAGTCGAGGGTTGGGTACGGTAGGGCATACCGGAACCTTTGCACTAGATGCAAGCAACGCTTGGGGAGATGAAACCTCTACTCTTGTTGGTGAAAACCTGCATGAGCAAGTTATGTCTTAGATCCAAGAATCCCCGTGCGTTCACGCCGGGGAGTGTCAAAAACTCTCTCTGAAGAAGGAACTCATTATGTCTTTTATTTTTTAGATTGTTCTTAGTAGATGTATAAATTTTCATTAGGAAAAATATCATGGCTAAGGAACTAGAAAATCAAATTAATCAACCAGTCAGTCAAGACTGGCATTCACGACAAGAGCCAACAGCCAAGGAAAGAAACTTAACAGCAAATCCGGGAGATGTGATTGATGACGCAAAATCACTGGAAGAGAAAGCGAAACAAGTAGCTGTGGATGCACCGGATATCACAGGTGACCACATTACAGTCCCGACTTACTTCGTTGTGGAATATCCTGATGGGACAAAAAAGGCACTCCACCATGTGAAAGATGCAGAAGAAATTTCTGATGTAATTCGCCAAGCACGAGTAGACGAAAACGGAAATCGTATTTGGTGGTAGGTTCTCGTTCTGTGAATTGAGTGGCTGTCTTGAACTAAGAAACTTGCAAAAATGCCAGTGCTGTCCTTTAAAAAATTGAAAAATTAGCCTTCTCCCCCTGCCTAAAGTCATAAAAGCGCAACTGCGTTGCTGTTTATCAGGGGTTTTCGGCCTTTTGTTGCTGATCACGTCTCATGTAAATTGAAATCTCCTGTTATCTCATCAGGGTTTCCCCGCTTGCCGACATCATTAATGAAATAACAAGAGTTTCAAGTCCTAGTTCATATTAAAATTTTCTCATAATTTTAAGCCAATATCGCGCTCGGTTGCTCTGATTTGTCGCATTTTCACTGTGATTTTAAGCGAGAAGCGGCAAGAGGAGTAATAGTTTTATCACATATCCAAGTGCCGTCATTAACGTATTCAGCAGAAACTAAATATATCAACTTAGTTCCGACGCTGATAATTTGAAATCTTTCTAAATTTCCGTCAGGTGTGAGAGCAGAGATAAACTCCCCTTTTTTATAATCAGACTGCATTTTATTCTCCTTGAGTAGGCACATGATTATTAGTTTGAAGCTCACATGACTTGAAGTCTTGTGATTCGGTGCTTCAACGATATCTGCCTGGATAACTCCAGAACTGACAATTTCGTTCAAATAATCTTACCAGAATATGCAACAAGATACTATTCTCAATAGAGAAATAGGTCGCGCCTAACTAATGACTAGAAGCTCGCACAAGAGTGCGGTTTGGGGTGATCATAAATCTCACTTTTCAGATGGTTGAATTTCTCCGCTTGGTTGGCTCAACCCAATGTGCGGTAAAGGCGATCGCGAAAGGCACGATCATCGAAAATCCCAAAATCGGCGCATAACTACCAACCTGGTCAAATCCGGTAGCAAATAAAACTGGGACAAAGGCTGTACCAGCAACAGCGATAGTCGTGGCTAAACCGCTAATCGCCCCTAGATACGTAGGCGAAGCCCGTCGTAGACATCGCCCAAAGTAATAGGCATAAACTCCAGCTTGCCGCACTCCACTCATCCCCTGCATCAGAAATCAGAAATTCCATCAGTAAGGGAAACATCGCCGCCCCGAAAGCAAAGCCAATTCCCGATCAGCTGATGGCTAAACCCCGACGACGGACAAACCAACGATTCGCACCTACACCCTACCCCCTATTCGTGACTGAACTAAATCTAACCCTTCTTTGAGTGCATTCAAGCGATCGCTCATCCAGTACTGTCCCGGAATTAAACCAGCAATATCCAACTTTTCTAAGCGATTTCTGACCTTTCCTGTGGCACCGACAATGATCACGTCCCGTCCAGCATCAATAACCTCTTGAATGGCACTTTCAATCGCCAATGAAGAAGTTACCCCCAAGACAGGAACTTCACCTAAATCGACAATTAAAACATCATAATTAGCGATCGCACGATGTTCTCTCTCAATAGCTTTGGCAACACCGAAAATCATCGGTCCACTAAGATGGAACAGCAAAACTCGTCCATTAGCTGAATCTAAAAGTTCTTTTTCTTCGTTAGTCAGGACAATTTGGTCATCAGCGTCAGTAATCGCTTTCACAGAATTGGTTTGCAGCTGGTCAAGGCGCTCGATTGTCAAGATATTCGCAATAAATACCCCTACGGCTACGGCAATCATTAAATCGACAAATACCGTTAGCAATACCACACTGTAGACAATTCCGGCTGCCTTCCAAGAGATTTTGTGAACCCGTTTGAGAAAGCCCCAATCAATAATATTAAGCCCTACTTTTAAGACAATCCCAGCTAACACAGCCAGAGGAATCCCAGAAGTTAAAGGAGCCGCCCACAAAACCACAATTAACAGCACTACAGCCCGACTGATACCAGATAACGCAGTGCGTCCACCAGCTTGGATATTAACCACAGTCGCCGTTGTCGCTCCAGAACCTGCAATCCCACCACATAAACCGGTAATCACATTAGCAATACCTTGCCCGATTAATTCTTTGTTAGATTTGTGTTCGGTACGGGTGAGACTGTCAGATACCAGACAAGTTAACAAACAATCAATGGAACCCACCACTCCCAATACCACGGAGTTAACAAACATTAACTGCAAATTTTGCGGGGTAAAAGTGGGCATCTGGAAGTTAGGCAAACCCGGAGTAATTTCGCCAATAGTGGCAATAGTGCGAATCTCAACATTACTAAAAAAAATCAAAGAAATTGCCGTACCGATGACTAAAGCTACCAGTTGCGAGGGGACAACCTTTTTCCAGCGAGCCGGGTACAAAAACAGAATTACTAAAGTTATTACCCCTAAAAGAGTTTCCGTAGGACTGATATTAGCAATTAATTCCGGGAGATTCCGCAGGACACCAATCACACCACCTTTAGGAGTTGCTTGCCCCAAGAAGGGTGCGATTTGCAGAAAGATCAGAATTACGCCAATTCCGGTCATAAATCCAGAAATCACGTTATAGGGCAGCATGGTAATATACCGCCCCAATCGCAATACCCCAAACAGGATTTGAACTACTCCGGCCATCATCACCACAGTAAAGGCCATCGCCATACCATTTTCCGGATTATTAGCTGTTAATCCAGCAATCACGGCAGTGACAATTACGGTCATCGGACCTGTGGGTTCAGAGATCAGGCTGGGTGTACCACCAAACAAAGCGGCAAAGAATCCCACTAATATTGCTCCCCATAACCCAGCAGCAGCCCCCGCTCCAGAAGCAATCCCAAATGCTAATGACATCGGTAAGGCTACCACCGCCGCCGTTAAACCGCCAAGAATATCTCCTTGGACGTTACGAAAATGGATTTCGTTAATTATTTGCACGAAAGATTTTCCTCTGTTAAACAATTGCAATTAATTCATCTCAACGGAGTCAGAATTTATTTCTAAAACTCCAGATACCCCTAAAAAAAGAAATTTTATGTATACATCGTCTATTTAAGGGGGAATTAAGGGAATTAATGGAAACCTAAAATTATGAAAAATCACTTTGATTAACAACCTCTTAACAGAACAGCAAGACAGGAATATTACTACTTCTCAGAAGTTGAATTGTTGTACTACCAATTACTAAATCACGGATGCGGCTATGTCCATGCGCTCCTATAAGTAAAAAGCTGATATTTTGCTCAGTAATATATTGATTAATAACTTCTTCTGGTTCACCTTCTCTAATGGTAGAAATGAGATTAAAACCTGCTGCTTCTAAAATATCTTTACCCTCATTAATTCTATTCTCCGCCCTGGGATATGTTTCCTTTTTAGTTACTTTTAACAGATGTATTTCTAAATTTTGGAAGCAAGAAGAATTTACTAAAAATTGTAGTGTTTTCTTCCCTGTTAAACTGCCGTCATAAGCAACTAAAACTTTTTCAACTGGTTTATATTCAAGCGGGGTAACTAAACATGGTTTTTTTGTAATACGAACAATTCGCTCTACATTTGCTCCTAAATGTCTAGATGCAAAATCTGCTGCTTCTCCCCGTTTACCTAAAACAATTAAATCTGAATTTTGTTCAAATTCATGAAAACAATCTACTAGAAATCCGGTTTTATTGGTTAACTGAACATCTCTAATTCCCTGGGTTTTGAGAATTTCCCCCGCATTTTGCAAAATTAAACGCGCTCGTTGATTATTTAGCTTGGCTTTTTTATGTTCTAACTCCACCAATTCATGGAGCAAATTTTCGGAAGCACCAAGCCCAATGCTACCGCTTAAATTTCCCGTAGAAGCTACTTGTTGGCTGCGAATATCTGTGACAAACAAAACATTAATGTGGGCATGAAATTGAGTTGCAAACCAAGCTCCATATTTATAAACATTTTCTGCAAAAGCTGAACCATCGGTACAAAGTAAAATATTTTTCATTCTGGCTTGAGTCCCTAGATGTGGAAAGATTAAAAAGTAAACATACTACGGCTTTTTCAGAGCATCCGCATTTTGAGAAATTGCTAATTTATCCAGCAAGGTAGCACTAGCTTCATTTAGTCCGATGAGTTCTACATCTACCCCATTCCGGCGAAATTTCATGACTGCTTTATCAAGGACTTCCACTGCACCTTGATCCCAGAGGTGAGCATGAGTTAAATCAATGGTGACGCGCTCGACGAGTTCGGTAAAATCAAAAGACGCGAGAAATTCATCTCTCGACAAAAAGAAAATTTGTCCGGCTACTTTGTAAATCCGATGTCCGCCATCTTCACTCAGCACTTTATCCACAAATACCAACTGGGCAATATTGCGGGAGAAGAACACAGTACTCATAACAATGCCTGTGATTACACCGAGGGCAAAGTTTCGGGTAAAAATCGTCACAAACATCGTTGTTAACATGACTGCGGTTTCCGTGCGGGGGATGCGAGGCATATTTTTTAAGGATGACCAGCGAAATGTCCCGATTGACACCATAATCATTACGGCTACTAATGCAGCCATCGGCATTTGCTTCACCCAATCCTGTAAAAACAAAATGGCAAATAACAGGAAAATCCCAGCCGCCAGGGTTGACAGTCTCCCCCGTCCACCAGACTGCACATTAATCACCGATTGCCCAATCATCCCACACCCTGCCATACCTCCAAAGAAGGCAGTTACAATATTAGCAATGCCTTGTCCTTTGGCTTCTTGGTTTTTATCGCTGGGTGTATCTGTGAGTTCATCCACCAAGGCTGCGGTTAATAAAGATGCCAACAAACCAACGAGCGCTAAAGTCAGGGAATAGGGCAGGATAATCCTGAGTGTCTCTAGGCTGAATGGCACTTGGGGCAGAGCAAAGAAGGGTAAACTAGTGGGTAGCTCTCCCATATCTCCAACTGTGGGAACTTCTAGTTTGAGAGCGATCGCTGCTATAGTCATCACAGCTAAAGCCACCAAGGGAGAGGGGACTATTTTGGTAAAGCGAGGTAGTATATAAATAATCCCTAAAGAAAGGATAGTCAGTATATATACTGCGGGCGGCTTATTGGTAAGTTGGGGTAATTGAGCCAGGAAAATTAACACCGCCAAGGCGTTGATATAGCCAATCATTACCGCCCTGGGGACAAATCTCATTTGGCGGCCGAGTTTTAGCACCCCAAACAACACTTGAAAGACTCCGGTTAAGAAGGTGGCGGCGAATAAATACTGCAAACCATGATCTTTGACCAAATCAATCATTAGCAGCGCCATTGCGCCTGTAGCGGCGGAAATTGATCCCGGTCTGCCTCCTAGAAAGGCTGTGATGACGGCAATAATAAATGAGGCGTAAAGCCCAACTTTGGGATCAACTCCGGCTATGATTGAAAAGGCGATCGCTTCGGGAATCAGCGCCAGTCCCACGACTGCACCCGCCATAATGTCTCGCTGAGTGTTAGAAAACCACTCTCGCCTCAAAATTGTTCCGTTCAAGTTTCCTCCTAGCGTCTTTATTCAGATAAAATAGGCAGCGATTTGGCACACTCCAAATAGCCGACCTGTCAATAAGATTGAGGTAATAAAGCATACTGGTTTGCAGAGTAATACAGTATGCGGAACGCTTAGTAGGTAAATAGCTCACACAACTATTAAAAACCAAATCCACAGACTAAAGTAGTTGGATGCGAATAGCTCCAAAACTGAATTATAGTTTACTTGGTTTCCGGCAAGACTAGCTGAAATACTTCTGATTACTGCAAGGCTCAGGCGGCACTTTAAGGTGGAAAATCCCCACTATTCAAGGCTACCGAAGAGATAGTTACCTGTGACATTACCCGAACCTGATTACTACTGAACAATTACAATGTTGTTTATTACTTTATTGCAAGCATATCACGAAGTTGTTACAATTTGCAATAAAAATATAATTAATGTGGGCGTAAATAAAGTTAACTGGTGGGGGTCGTCATTTGTCCTTAGCCCTTCGGCTACGCTCCCTTCGGCTTACGCTCAGGGCAAGCAGGGTAAATCATTGATCATTGGTAAGGGTTTCATGGGTGTTTACGAGTCGTAATATAATTTGGTTTTTCCATACCCATCTACTTATGGGACTTTCTGACAAATAATGGGTAAGTATTTTAGTCAGATAGTGAATTTTCATGGGAAACAAAATCTTCTCATTTAAAGCTTTGAAAGTGGAGTTTGAGAAGTGAATATTTCAGCGAAAATTCACATATCTGCGTGATGATCTAAAATTTTTTAGCTGGTTGAAGTTTTCGCCTTGGTGATTTCAACCCCAAATGCGGTACAGGCGATCGCTAAAGGCAATATTCAGAGAAAATCCTGTAGCAAAGGTCGATTCTACCGTAACTCCGGGCTAATAGCCCAATGGATTCCAGAAGCACGAAAACTGATGTAACTTTAAAAGCCGGGAAATTAGTTCACAATGGAGATGTAGCCTGTTGTTTGTTCAACCTTGAATCAATCTAACTTCGTGCGTAATCTCCAAGAAACTCACTTAAACCGCGCCCGTGCTAGTCTCAGACAAGCGCTGTCTTGGTATGGATATCTCCGCAAGTCAGGAAAGTTTTCCTCAAACTCAGAATTGGTCGGCTTGCTGAAACCGGAATTAGACGCGTTGAACTCGACACTCAACAAACTAGACTCCAATGTAATTAGAATTGCGGCTTTTGGTTTGGTGAGTCGGGGAAAATCAGCAGTATTAAATGCTTTGCTGGGAGAGAAAATTCTCCAAACTGGCCCCCTGAACGGTGTCACTCAATGGCCGCGTTCTGTGCGTTGGCAACCAGGAGGTAAAGTATTAGTAGAGTTAATTGATACCCCTGGATTGGATGAAATTGAGGGGGAGACACGGGCAAAAATGGCGCGAGAAGTGACGCGTCAGGCTGATTTAATTTTGTTTGTGGTTTCAGGTGATATCACTCGGACTGAGTATCGAGCCTTGCTGGAATTACGACAAGCCCAAAAGCCACTGATTTTAGTATTTAACAAAATCGATTTATACCCAGAAACAGACCGTTCGGCGATTTATGATAATTTGCAACAACTAGGTGCTGGACATCCCCAAGCCCAGCCTTTATTACCTGATGAAATTGTCATGGTGGCGGCGGAACCAGCACCGATGGAAGTCCGGGTGGAGTGGCCTGATGGTCGCGTTAGCTATGAATGGGAGACACCACAGCCCCAGGTTGAGGAACTTCAGCAAACAATTTTAAATATTCTGAATCGGGAAGGGCGATCGCTTCTAGCTTTAAATGCACTGATTCAAGCACGGGATGCGGAAGAGGCGATCGCGCAAAAGACTATGGACTTCCGCGACAAAGAAGCTGAAGAGATTATTTGGAAATTTACTAAATACAAAGCCTTGGCAGTAGGATTAAATCCTGTACCTGTTTTAGATGTGATCTGTGGTACGATCGCCGATTTAGCTTTGATTCGTTCTCTAGCCCGGTTATATGGTTTACCGATGACTAGCTATGAAGCCAGCAAAATTTTAAAGACGATTTTCTTTAGTTCTGGTGGTTTGTTGTTAGGAGAAATAGGTAGTAGTGTGATGCTGGGTTTAGGTAAAAGTACGGCGGCGATCGCCAGTGGTGAAAATCCGCTGAATATCACTGCTTACGCTGGGACTGCGATCGCGCAATCTGGGATTGCAGGTTATGGTGCATACACAGTCGGGAAAGCCGCCCAAGTATATTTAGAAAAAGGTTGTACTTGGGGACAATTGGGAGCTAGTACAGTCATTCAAGAGATTTTAGCTCAGGTTGACCACAAAACAATTCTGTATCGCTTGCAACAGGAATTAGGCGCAAAGTATCAATAATCAATCGAAAATATTGGTTAAATGATTTTCCATCAAATTTTGATGACAACAGGTCTAAATTACCAAATTTAGATGCAAAATTGAGAAAATGATCGAAATAAAAATCAAGGCAAAAACTCAGCCTGAAATTTGATTTTTCTGATTTTGTAGCTTCATTTGTCGGTGTTCACTACCAGACGCTTTTGATCAGCCTATCTACACTAGAAGTATCAGCTTTTGAGGAAATCAGAAGCTCACAGTCAAAGTTCATCTCACTCAACACAGGTGAAAATATCATGACAAAAACCCTAGAAGCCGTCCAATCTGCTGTTAACTCCGGGACTACAACCATTGATGAAGCTATCCTAGAATCTATTGTGGAAGCTCGTGAAACCTGCAACGTAGACGGAGACAATTCAGCTAACTGTGCTGTAGCTTGGGATATCGTCGAAGAATTACAAGCTGAAAAAGCTCACCAGCAGCAAGCAAAACACCGTAAAACTGCTTTGGAAACTTACTGTGAGTCACATCCAGAAGCCATAGAATGCTTAATCTATGACGTTTAACTGGCTCGTAAATTAGCAATTGCAGATTGCGTCATTTGCTTAATCGCATCTAAATCAGGCGGTGGTGAGTCACTTTCCATTCCTAGCCATAGAAGATACTCAATATTCCCAGCCGGGCCAGTAATCGGCGACCAAGTTAAACCCTTGTATTTCCATCCTAATTGACAAGCCACTTGCAAAACTTGGAAAATAGCATCAGCTTGGTCATGAGGATCGCGAACAACGCCTTTTTTGCCGACACGGGATTTTCCCACTTCAAACTGTGGCTTAACTAGCAAGACTGCATCCCTGGGAGTTTTGGTTAATCGCCACAAAGCCGGCAAAATCTTAGTTAAGGAAATAAACGATACATCCACCACCGCCAAATCAGGTATCTCGTCACCTTCACTATACAAATCTTCGGGTGTGAGATTCCGTAAATTGGTACGTTCTCTTAAAATCACCCGTGGATCATTTCTTAAACCCCAGTCAACTTGTCCATAACCCACATCAATACCGTAAACTTGTTTTGCTCCCGCTTGTAGCAAGCAATCAGTAAAACCGCCTGTAGAAATTCCCCCATCTAAACAAATGCGTCCGGTTGTGGTGATCGGGAAAGCATCCAAAGCCTTTATCAGTTTCTCACCTCCGCGAGACACAAAGCGCGATCGCACTTTCACCTTAATTTGAGCCGCAATATCAACTTCTGTCCCCGCTTTATCCACCACCTGCTGATTGACAGTCACCTCTCCCGCTTGAATTAAGCGCTGTGCTAAGGCGCGAGAAGTGCATAAATTTAATTCTACTAATAAAGTATCGAGTCGCTGCTTCACCAATTAACTTGATTCTCCTGGTAATATCAAATCTAAAGCAAAATGAATAATTTCTTCACGGTTAACCAAATTTTCTATTCCCATGTAATTGTATAAGAATCTAACGAACCTTTACCCTTACCTTGTCGCCAACCATTATCCGCTTCCCATGCGCCGTTTTCTGTCTTGCGTTTGCGGCTGCGGACGGTGAGGGTGTTATTTTCCAACTTCAGTAGGTTATATTGCCAACCTTCGGCAGTTGTGAGTTCGTGGGTAGGTGCGCCGAATGTTCCCGCGCAGATGCGATGTAGTTTTCGTTTTTCGTCGTATTTATAAACGCCTTGTTGTGCTTGGTGGACGTGTCCGTGGAGGAAGAAGCGGAAACCATCTGCGACGGCTAACTGTTCCATAAAGCTTTGGTCTTTGATGCGGTCATCCCAGGCGCTATCTAGGGGATGATGCCATACTGCTATTTTGATGCAGTCTTTATATTCTTGCTGGCGGCGAATTTTTGTGAGGGCGTTGGTGAATGTATTAATATTAATGCTGGCACGGAATTTGTAATGATGATCCAATTGCCAAGCGGAGTTTAACCCTAGAATGAGCAGGTTTTGGTTGGGGAAATGGTCTAGGGTGTATTGCTGGTCATAGTCTAGAGGATAGGGTTGGTTTTTGATGGTTTGGTAGAAGTTGCTGAAGTATTCAAAGCGTTGTTGATATTTTTCCTCGTCTCGCACACGAATGACGCTGGCACTTTCTTCTATATATTCACCTTCTTTCAATTCTCCCTCATAGTCGTCACGGTCAATTAATTGGTAAGCTTGTTTTGCTAGTGACCAGTTGAGGTCATGATTACCGGGAACGATGATAATTTGCTCAGGTTGGAGGGCAAAATCTTGGCGGAGTTCGTCAAAAAATTGTTGGGCTGCTTCGTATTCTGCTGGGGTTGATTTGTTGGCGATGTCGCCGGAGAAAATGAGGGCATCAAGGTGAGGAATATCGAGTTCTTGTTGCAAGTCAGTTGCTAGTTGGTTAGACCAGAGTTTGGCTTGGTCAGGTGTGCCAAAGTGCAGGTCTGAAAGATGGAGAATATACATTAGGGAAGTTTTAACTCGTTGAGGTGTTGCTTCAGAGATTGCTTGATTTATAGGGCTATAATATCGACAGTCTTTTTGTATTTCTTCAAGTTCTGTAATTATAGAAGTAAGTATATATTTACTATCTATGATAAAAAATCCTTCATTTTTTATAATTTTTATAAGTTGGGATAACGCTAGTTCTGGTTGGATTTTACCAAGTGCTTTTACTCCCTCATGAAACACATCAGATTCTGCATTTTGAATAAGTTCAATTAGTCCAGGAATTGCTGCATCTGATTTAATTTCACCCAGAACTTTTGCCGCAGTAGAACGTACATGAATTTCTTTATGTTTGAGAAGATTAATTAATCCAGGAACTGCTGCATCTGATTTGATTTCACACAAAGCATCTGCCGCCTCATAACAAACATCAAATATTTCGATTAGTCCAGGAATTGCTGCATTTGATTTAATTTCACCCAGGACTTCTGCCGCAGTAGAACGCACATGAGATTTTTCATCTTTAAGAAGATTAATCAGATTAGTAATTGCTGTATCCGATTTAATTTCACTCAGAGCTTTTGCTGCATCATAACGCAAATCAGATTCTCCATTCTGGATAATTTGAATTAGTCCAGGGATCGCCTGTTCTGATTTAGCTTTAATCAGGGCATTTGCCACAAGATTACGGACAAAACACCATTGATCTTGGAGAAGTTCAATAAACCAAGGAATTACTTCCTCTAAGTTTATTTTTATCAGAGCATTTGCAGCACTATAACGCACATCACAGTATTCATCTTTAAGAAGTTGTATTAATCCGGAAATTGCCTCATTATATTGAATTTCACCCAGTGCATCTGCTGCACTTCTACGCACATAATAGGCTTGATCTTTAAGAAAATTCATCAGCGTAATAATACCAACTTCAGATTCTATTTTTCCTAAAATATCTGCTACCAAAGAACGTAAACCAGCCCTTTGCGACCAAGTACGCACATCATCAATTCTAGGTTGGAGAAGTTTAAAAATTTCAGAAGTTACAGACTCTGATCTAATTGCGGATAGGGTATTTGCAGCATTTAAATTCACTTCATGATCTTCATGTTCTAGTAATTTAATTAAGCCAGGAATTGCTGCCTCTGATTTCAGATTACCTAGAGCATATACCGCACTCCTACGCACAGAGGAGTCTTCATCTTCTAGTAATTGAATTAGCCCAGGAATCGCCGCTTCTGATTTTATTTCTCCCAGGGCATCTGCCGCACTCCTACGCACAGAGGAGTCTTCATCTTTTAATAATTTAATTAGCTCAGGAATCGCTGCTTCTGATTTCATTTCACCCAGAGCTTTTACAGCATTAGAACGGGCATGAGGTTTTTCATGTTTGAGAAGACTAATTAATCCAGAGACTACTGTCTCTGATTTCATGCCAATCAAGGCTTTTATAACTGTGTAAATTACATGATACTCTTGGTCTTCTAATAATTGAATTAGCTCAGGAATTGTCGCTTCTGATTTAATGTCTACCAGGGCTTTTACAGCATTAGAACGGACATGAGGTTTTTCATGTTTGAGAAGATTAATTAATCCAGAAATTACTGTCTCTGATTTCATGCCAATCAAGGCTTTGACAACTGTGGAAATTACACGATAGTCTTCATCTTGTAGTAATTGAATTAGCCCAGGAATCGCCACTTCTGATTTCATTTCACCCAGGGCATATGCCGCACTCATACGCACATGGGAGTCTTCATCTTGTAGTAATTGAATTAGCCCAGGAATCGCCGCTTCTGATTTAATGTCTACCAGGGCTTTTACAGCATTAGAACGGACATGAGGTTTTTCATGTTTGAGAAGACTAATTAATCCAGAAACTACTGTCTCTGATTTCATGCCAATCAAGGCTTTGACAACTGTGGAAATTACATGATACTCTTGATCTTCTAATAATTGAATTAGCTCAGGAATCGCCGCCTCTGATTTCATTTCACCCAGGACTTCTGCCGCCCTCCCACGCACATAGGAGTCTTCATCTTGTAGTAATTGAATTAGCGCAGGAATCGCCGCTTCTGATTTGATTTCTGCTAGAGCTTCTGCCGCCCTCCTACGCACATAGGAGTCTTCATCTTCTAGTAATTGAATCAGCCCAGGAATCGCCGCTTCTGATTTGATTTTCCCCAGGGCATCTGCCGCCCTCCCACGCACATAGGAGTCTTTATCTTCTAGTAATTGAATCAGCCCAGGAATCGCCGCTTCTGGTTTGATTTTTCCCAGGGCATCTGCTGTCATCCAGCGCACATCGGAGTCTTCATCTTCTAGTAATAGATTGAGATGAGAAATTGCTCGCTTAGATTTTGTTAAACCTAAAAGCTGGGTTTTGAATAGCTGAGGAATTTCTAACCTAGCGATTAAATGAACTGTCTGCTGCTGCAATTCTGACTTAACTGCACCTGCTAACTTTGCCCCTAACTGCAAATCTATCTCTAAGGCTAAGTTCACCACTTGCACCGCCTGCGCCCCATCATCAAGCAATTCCAGCATCAATTTCAGGGGTTCAGTCCATTTTAAATAATTTAAATACTCTCGCTGGAGGCAGCCATCATCGAGTTTTGATAATTGCTTGAGCAAACATTCGGCGGTGTAATATTCCTGAATTAGTTGGTGGTGAAATTCAATTTGGTCATTTGCAGCAATTTGAATTAAGTGATGTTTGAGTAAATCATCTAACCAGAAACGTGCTGTTCTGAAAGCATCAGGAGAACCTTTTCTCTGCAAGAATTTTTCTATAATTTTCTCTGCTTTTTCTTTTTTAATAGCGACTTGAATTTCTTTTTCGGTTTCAGTAGCCATTACAAACGCTAACTCTTGAAGCAAATCCTGCCAGAATTTTCGTGATTCATGAGGATCTGGTACATCTCCTTTAAATCTTTGGTTTTTATTGACATTTTGCTCACTAAATACATATTGCTGGGTAAACTGACGAAACACCAAACCCAAGTTAGGCGGGATGTCTCCTGTGGCTTGAAACAATGAACACAGCATCCACAGCAGCAACGGCGTTTCTCCAAACTCACGCAACCTGTCGCCTAAGTTCTGCAACATCTGCTCACCCTGTTCTGGCAAATAGGCGCGGACAAACTGCTGCATCTGTTCTGGTGTCAGGGGTTGCATTTCCAGCTTCTTGGTAATGCCCAAATCGCCCCCCACGCCTAAATCCCGCGTGGTGAATATCATCGGCTTGGTTTTTTGGTAGTCTTGCCGGAATTTATATAAATCTTGTCGCGCTTTCTCTGAGGGTAATTCGTTGATACCATCTACCAACAGGAGGAATTGCCCGTTAAATAACAGTTTTTCTATGGTTGCAGTGTCCAACAACAGGCGATGGCGCTTTAAGAAATCCCGAATTAAATCCAGCACTGAGGTTTGGTAATAGCGCAACTCTACTAGCACGGGAATTTTACCTAACCCCCCGACCCCCTTCCCTGCGAGGGAAGGGGGAGAATTAACTCCCCTCTCCGTTTCGGGGAGGGGTTGGGGGAGGGGTTTCTCCGCTTCTTCCAACAACAACCGCACCAACGCCGTTGATTTCCCCGAACCTGGCCGCCCTACCAATAAGACGTGTTCTTGAGCATATTTCCGCAACCCGGCCAATACATCTAAACGCTCGGTTTTCTCCTGGGTTTCGCTCCGTTCCTCTTTGGTGGGCAATACCCTCTCCACCATAAAATTTAGCATTAGGGGCGACTGTTTCTGCTCAACTCGCTGCTGTCCCACTACATCCGTCAGCGTGTAAGCATTCCACCATTGGGCATAATCATTGCGGAGTGATTGGAGATAGTCATTCCAGATGCTCATGGTGTGTGGAATAGTGAGATGTTGCCGTTAGGGAAAGGTTAAATGTTGCTTGCCTAACCCCTGGTAACGGTGTTTTTTTGACAAGGTTTAACTTACTGAGTGAAATTGTAACTTATTATCTGTGTTGAGATTCTCTTAAATAAGTAACAGCACTTCAGAGAGGCTCAGATCCCCGACTTCTTTGAAAAATCCGGGATATTTTTTCTTTTTTGTTCACGAACTACGAATTGTGCTAATTTCATCTCAGTGAAGTTTGCTATCACCCATGTCTAACCTATTACCAACTGAACCCCAGCCTAAATCTCTCGATGATTTTGAATTAGACTTACTCAAACAGGAATACTTTTTTCTGCAAAATACGATTGAAGACTATAACAAGCAGATTTGGGTGATTAAAGCCCTGGGAATTACGGGGACTGGGGGAGTCTTAGCATTGATGTTACAGCAAAAACCCATCGCCAGTGCGATCGCCTTAATAGGTTGCTCTATTCCCTTATTTTTCTGGATTCTCGAAAGTCAATGGAAACACTTTCAGCGCGGTTTCTATCCCCGTGTTGCCGAAATTGAGTATATTCTCACCAATACATACAAGTTGAAAAGCCCTGGTATCTATGGCAGTTGGTCGAAAACCCACAAGCGTCAGCAAATTTCTAAACGTCAAGGCTACCTGTGGGATGGTCTGCTCAATCGTAGTGTTTTCATTAGCTACATCCTAGAGATTTTCTTTCTGTTGATCATAGCGGCGATCGCACCTAGTATTTGGCAATAATTACTTCCGGTGCGCTGATTTTGTTGGCGGTGATCAAAAAGAAACGGAATAATAGGGGTTATCCCCAGTGCGATCGCATCATATCTTCTAAAAGATGTCAAATGGGTTCTATAGATTAATTTTAAACATCCTCTCAAACCTACCCTGCTTTTATTATTAAAAAAAGTAAACGCACCTTGTCAAAAAAGCCAAAGTGCGATGTGTATATTATCCGCCGATACGGATTTAATTTATTCTCCTGCGATTTCCCATCGCTAGGGCTAAATACTAAATATCCTTCTCGCTCAACTCACGAGTCATGTAATCAAAAGGTTCATCCACAAAAGCAGTATCAGCAATCCCTGCGGCTGCAACTTGTTCCTTTACCATATTCTTGAGAATTTGGATACCATAAACCGTCGGGCTAATAGGTACACCCAAAGAATTGTAAGTTTCCCGCAATCCTTGGAGTACACGCTCATCCAACACATTCATATTACCCGCCACCAAAGCATAGGTAGCATAGCGGAGGTAGTAATCCATATCCCGGAGACAAGCCGCATAACGACGAGTTGTGTAGGCATTTCCGCCAGGACGAATCAACTCAGGCTGTTCTTCAAATAACTTAACACTAGCCTGTTTGACCAGCGAAGCTGCATTCGAGTTAATCGCCGCCGCCGCTTTTACCCGTGCTGTGCCACTTTCAAAATAAATTTTCAGGCTGTCAATCGCATTCCGATCAAAATAACGTCCAGCAACGTCATAATTCTTAATCAAGCTTGTAACTGCATCACGCATTCTAACTTCTCCCAATCAATGCTATCTATGGTTTGATATTAATTTGGCTGCACTTATGCACCAGTAAATTTTTGTGCCATTTATTTTATTTAAAATTTATGCGGCACAAAAACAATTCATCCGCTATCTAAGGATTCTATGCCAAAGTTGACCCCTATGAGATGAACTTTACGTTTTGTGCAGATGTGAGACAAAAGGTTAATATAAGCTGTAATCCAGATAAGCTGTAACAAAAACTACAAAATCTTCTAATGTCCAGGATTTATGATATTTCAGGTGTGTCATCTACAACTTGGTTCAAATCATCTGGGTTAGGATGCTTTGGAAGATTCTGGTTTGATTTTAGGAAATAGGTAGAGAAGGAGTAACAATGACAACCCCAAAAGAAGTCTTGAAATTGATCCAAGACCAAAACATTCAGATGATTGATCTGAAATTCATCGATACACCAGGAACTTGGCAGCATCTCACCTTGTACCAAGACCAGATCGATGAAAGTTCCTTCTCTGATGGCGTACCTTTCGACGGTTCCAGCATTCGGGGTTGGAAAAACATTAACGAATCGGACATGATGATGGTACTCGATCCCAACACTGCTTGGATCGACCCCTTCATGAAAGAACCAACGTTAAGTATAGTTTGTAGTATTAAAGAACCCCGCACAGGTGAATGGTACAGCCGTTGTCCCCGTGTTATTGCTCAACGAGCAATAGACTACCTAGTTTCTACTGGTCTTGGTGATACAGCATTTTTTGGCCCTGAAGCTGAATTTTTTATCTTTGATGATGTCCGCTATGACCAAAATGCCCATGAAGGCTACTACCATGTAGATTCTGTAGAAGGTGGTTGGAATTCTGGTAGGAAAGAAAGCCCCAACTTGGGTTACAAAACACGCTTCAAAGAAGGCTACTTCCCAGTATCGCCAGCGGATAGCTTCCAAGATATCCGTACCGAAATGCTGCTGACAATGAAAGATTGCGGCGTACCAATTGAGAAACAACACCACGAAGTTGCTACCGGTGGTCAGTGTGAACTGGGTTTCCGCTTTGGTAAATTGATTGAAGCTGCTGATTGGCTGATGACTTACAAATATGTCATCAAAAATGTTGCCAAAAAATACGGTAAAACTGTAACCTTCATGCCAAAACCAATTTTTGGCGATAACGGTTCAGGTATGCACTGTCACCAGTCCATCTGGAGAGATGGCAAACCTCTATTTGCTGGTGATAAGTATGCTGGGATGAGTGACATGGGATTGTACTACATTGGTGGTATCCTGAAGCACGCACCAGCACTTTTGGCCATCACCAACCCCACAACTAACTCTTACAAACGCCTAGTACCTGGTTATGAAGCACCTGTGAACTTGGCTTACTCCCAAGGTAACCGTTCTGCTTCTGTGCGGATTCCTTTATCTGGCGATAACCCCAAAGCCAAGCGCTTAGAGTTCCGTTGTCCTGATGCTACTGCTAACCCCTACTTAGCATTTGCAGCCATGCTGTGTGCTGGTATTGATGGCATCAAGAACAAAATCCATCCTGGTGAACCCCTAGATAAAAATATCTATGAACTCTCTCCAGAAGAACTGGCGAAGGTTCCTTCAACACCGGGTTCTCTAGAATTGGCATTGGAAGCACTAGAAAATGATCATGCTTTCTTAACAGAATCAGGCGTGTTCTCAGAAGACTTCATCCAAAACTGGATTGACTACAAACTGGCTAACGACGTTAAGCAGATGCAGATGCGTCCTCACCCTTATGAGTTTTACCTCTATTACGATTGCTAATTGCGATTAGTAGTGAATTTTTAGCCACCCTCAAAGGGTGGCTTTTTTTGACTTATCACGATCACAAACCGGGTTTATTGCCATTTTAAATCCAGTCACCTAGACTTTTTGTCTATAAACCCTCTTTTGACTTTTGACTTCCGCGTAGCGGTGCTAGCTCATTGAAGCGTGGCTGCTTTCATAAATTGACCGAGTGGTTGGATCAATTTTCCCTTGAAGAGGACTCCAGTAGTCGGATAATTCTTCAGGAAGACCGAGTTCCTGTGCCGCACGCATCAGCATTGATTGTTGACGATTTTTCACTTGCTGATATTGACGCATCGCTAACGCACGAGTTCTATCTTGAATAGACATAATCACAGTCCTCCTTATGGTTTTAGTTATAAATTATTAGCTATTTATCCCTTCGATTCTTATATTAACTAAATTTCTGTAGCCTAAGTTACAGAATAGCGTTTTCGTAACAAAAATTTATATTTAGGTAGCTGGTCATGACTATTTTCTGGTCAATCAAGCACCCATACCCGAATATCGTTTTAATCCTGCACGCCACAGCAGCCGATTTGCACCCAAAAATAGCAATATCCAACCGAGAATTGATAAAAACCCTCGCCCTATATCCACTGGTAGCCCCACCAAAAGACTGACAGGGAAATCAATCAAATAGGGAAAAGGCGTAAACATGACTATTGTTCGCACAGTCTCAGGAAACACATCTAAAGGCGCAATTAACCCCGACAAAAATAAATAAAACAACAGCCAGAAAGTTTCCAAAGCGCTAGCACGTTCTGTCCAAAAGGCAAACAAAGCAAAAGTGTACTGAATTACAAACCGCAACACAAAAGCTAGCATCGCGGCTAACCCAAACAGTAAGAATTGCCCCAAATTCGGTAACCAAACAGCTTGAGGATAGAGGATGAAAAACAATACAACCAGTAGCAGTGCAAAAGGTATGCGGGCAAATCTTTCAGAAACATGAGCCGCAACATGATGCCATACTGGGTCTATGGGTTGTAATAACCGGAATGACAGCTTACCCTCTACTACTTCCCTTTCAAAATCCCAAATTACCCAGACAACAGTAAGTTGCCTAACAAAGAACACCGTGATAAAATAACGGGCAAAGTCTACAGGTGTTAAACCAAACTGGCCACCTTGCGCCGCCTGTATCCACACACCCATCAGGATAATTGGCAAAGCCCCGGACAAAACCCATAAAATCAGTTCTGCCCGATACTCAACCATATAGGCGTAGTAAACAGCAAGAAATGTGAAGATTTTCCTAATACTTTTGTTCACTTAAATTACGAGTTAAAAATTAAACTACTCCCGCCTGAAAAACCTTGCCAATGACTTCTTCTATTGGCGGTTCAGTCACTGTTAAGTCGATTACTTCTAAATCATTCAAAATCTGAGATACTGTCCGAGTCAGCGCCTCTTGTGGGACCATAAAACTGACTGCACGCCCCTCTAAGAGTTTGACATCACCATAAAACATCAGTTTTTCTCTGGGTAGGGGCTGGGCTAACTCAAGATTAATTTCCCGGTAAGGGGCAAAATTTTGCAGCAGTCCATCTAGACTACCGTCATACATCAGCTTTCCCTGGTGAATCAACAGCACACGCTCACATAAGGCAGTAATATCAGCCATGTAATGGCTAGTTAATAATACAGTGGCTTGATAACGCTGATTGTACTCGCGCAGAAAATCGCGCACAGCTACCTGTGCATTCACATCTAGTCCTAGTGTCGGTTCATCCAGAAATAATACATGAGGATGATGTAAAAGTGCGGCTAACAGTTCTGCTTTCATCCGTTCACCTAAAGACAATTTCCGCACTGGTTGGGTAAGCTTACCTTCCAGTGTCAGCATCTCTGTTAATTCCCCGACTCGCTTTTGAAATTCTTTATGAGAGATGTTATACACAGCAGCGTTAATTCTCAAAGAATCTAGTGCGGGTAAGTCCCAAAGTAACTGCTGTTTCTGCCCCATGACTAAGGTAATTTTTTGCAGAAATGCCTCTTGGCGAAGAAATGGCACTTGTCCAGCAACTCTGACTGTACCATCAGAAGGATGAATCAGCCCTGTGAGCATTTTCAGGGTGGTGGTTTTACCTGCACCATTGGGGCCTAAAAAACCTACTACTTCACCAGGTGCTATTTCAAAGGAAACATCTTGAACTGCTTTAATTGAACGGTAGGTGCGCCGGAAAAAGTGGTTGAGCGTGCCTTTTATCCCCGGTTCTTTAACAGCAACTGGGTAAAATTTAGACAGATTTTTAACAGAGATAATTGACATAAATTTGATATTCTAACCACAGATAAATACAGATGCACACCCATGATTTATCTGTGTTCATCTACTGTTATCAAGAATGAAGCCCAGTTTTTTTTCACAGATGTCATGATTGCTTTGGCTGGGAATTACCCAGTTAATAAATACAAGGGTTATACCAATTATTTGTGAGGCTGCATATTATTTCGACCCCACCCCTAACC